>NZ_JAJDKB010000082.1:0-6380 GCF_020589955.1 Faecalibacillus sp. TM498 | reverse complement strand
AGTTTGCACATCACTTTTTACAGATTCTTGATCTTCCTGAATCGTATTTTCTTCTATTTCTTGTTTGGTTGCATCATTTACAATTTCATCACTTTCATTGGTTTCGTCTTTGGATACATCCTTTTTCTTTGTTTTCTTTTTTGATACCTCTTTTTGTGAAATAACTGCTGCTTTTTTACTTTCTACATGATTGTTCATTGGTAGTGCATTACAAACAACCAACAGTGTAGATAATGCCAAAACTATAACATTCCTTTTTTTCATACTTTCTTCATCTCCTTTTATTCATCATTTATTCATCATTATTTATTTCATATACAGTTTAGACTTCTGTTTACTTATTATCAAATTTACTATTTCCTTTATTAATTTGTAAAAAGCACATTGTGAAAACACCTATTAGTGCACCAATTTGCATTGAAACAATAATAATTATTACTTCCTTCATAATATCCACCTTCCTTCAAAAAAAGACCTATAGTTATTGCTATAGGTCTTTCTACATATTTAGTTTTGATGTTAAGTTTTAAATCATTTGAATTTTATGGTCTTGGTTTTAAACCATAGTAGATACCTAACCTTTCTGCTTTTCTCATTTGATAAGAATAATACAAGCTAGCTAGCGATAAAGTAGGTATTACTTTAGCAAGTGTATCAAAATAGTAAACAACTCCAGATAAAACTGAAGAAAATAATCCAGTTGCTGCTCCTGAACCACTTAATTTATCTAATATATTTTTCACAAATCCGAAATACGTACTAGAAACCATCCCTTGTAATCCAGGTTCCAATTGGCTGTTCATATAATCTATTATTTCTTCTTCTTTTGTTTTTCCATTATCTAAAGCACCAGTAAATGCATTATACATTTTGGCACTTGTTGCTAAAATATCAGTACTATTTGTTATTCCAGCTGCATCAAGAGCTGTTATATATTTTGAATACTCATCATCCATATTTTCTTTTATTGATCCAAGCAATTCATTCATAAGTGTATAATTAGCACCATTTTCAATAAAATTCTTTATTCCGATTGTATAAGTTCTAAATGCTTTATAAATAGCGACACCTGCTTGTGCTTTATAAAATTGTTCATATGCATCTATATCATTTTGCGAAATAATATTTGCATATACAGGATGTCCGAAATTTTTTTCATCTGAAAAACTCTTATCATAGTTTATATTTTCAATATAATGTGAAGTATATAAATATATCGTATATATAGATTCATCATGGTTTCCATCATTATATTCTTTATTATAGACTGATCGAATATACTTCATTCTTTCTTTTTGCTCCTCTTTAGATGCAGGTGGATTTCCATCATATGGATCTCCACTTCGTGATGATTGTATATTAACTTTTTTTGGTATAGATGTATCGAATAAATTATTTTTATCTAATGATAAAGTATCTAATAATTCATCATCCGTTTGAGTTAGTGTAATTAAATTCAATAATTGTCCCGATGTAATACCAGCTGAATTATACTTATCTGAAATATCGATTATTTGATCAGTCACTTCATTTAATGTAATTTCATCTTCCGCATTTACTGTTGGAATAGTTATTAATATCATACCAGCCGTAACAATTCCAATAAGTATTTTTTTAATCATAAGTTTTCTCCTTTCTTTTCTCTTAATCAACATCTAAACTAAATAATGTAAACTGATTATAATTATTAAAACGGACAATCTTTTCCTTTTTATTTTGTAATCTTATTAGATAACTATTTTCTTGATTAACTTCATATGAATCTATTTTTCCAATAATATCTTCAATAACTTTAAAATCTTCTCCAATATCATTCTGATTTTTCATCATAAAAGTTGTATATCCCTTATTTCGACGAACGAGCGAATACTCTTTTGTTTCCAAAACATTACACTCTACATATGCTTTCGTCATGTATAAGTAATTTGCTTGTTTGAAGAAAGAAAAACTTAATCCAGATAACAGCAGAGTAATCGTCCAAAAAATAATAGATATCTTCTTAAAATGAAAATCGAGATAAACTAATTTTCGTCTCAACAAAAGTAATGTAAAATAAACTAAACCATCGAAGGATATTATATTAAGATATTTTTCAGCAATGATAAAAAACAACAAAACTGGGTACAAAATCAAAAAATAATTTTCGCCCAATATCTCATACACTCTATCTGATAGTGTTGGATATATATACTTTTTCAAAGACCTCACAAGAATTCACCTCCATTTTATCTTTATTAAATTTTACTATGTAAGCTTTTTCATTGTCAATTTATATAATTATTCACATATATAAAATAAAAATTGTTTATTTTTCTCTTCTATACTAAATATTACTTTTCCCAGTAAGATAACAGGAAAGGGGTTCTTAGGGGAAAACCGAGTCACATTTCCCCACAAAAAACAGACTCCCCCTTCACTAAGTCTGCTGAAATAAAATGTACAAAAAATACAGTTATATATGTAACTGTCATCTTTCTTGCTCTTTATTTCTTCTTTTTGCCCATCCTTTTAAAAGTTTCAATATAACTTCACTTTTTTCTCTAGGCGTATAGTTTTTTGGAAAGTATTCATTAATATCCTCCATTTTAAACGATAATTTTTCTTTCTGATTCGCTTTTTCTTCTGTCATTATTGAATAAATAACATTTTCATCTAGACGATTTTCTCTTGACAACTCCTTCATTCTTATTGTTTGAGCATGTGAGGGTGTTAAATCAAGTCCTTCTATATTTTTTACAACAAGTTGTTGATTTTCTTTTGAAAGATATGAAAGTTCTACAGCAGGATTAAATGCAATCTTTTTTCCATCACTTCTTATACCATCGACCATATCTCGCAACGGTTCAACTAATTCAGTTAAACGAATAAATCGTTGAATCTGTGTCCTTGTGTTGCCAACATCTTCTGCCAGTTGTTCAATTGAGTACTTATTTTTCAACTTCTGCCCAACTTGGGTAGAAGTTATATCACTTCTTTTACCTTGATGTTTCATTGCATCTAATTTCAATTTGTAAGCAAATCCTCTTTCAGTTGGTAAAATGTTTTCCCTTTGTATATTTGAATCAACCATAATGATTGTTGCTTGGTCATCAGTAAGTTCTCTTACAATAGCCTGTATCTTTTCTTGACCATTTACCATTGCTGCATTCATTCTTCTGTGACCAGAAATCATTTCATATCCGTGACCATTTGGGTGTGGTCTTACAAGAACAGGAACTAAAATACCATTTTCTGAAACACTTTTTACAAGTTCAGACATCTGTTCATCATTTCTAACTCTAAACGGATGATTTTTAAACTCCTGAATATCTTCAACAGGAACTTCCATTATCTTCTCTAGTTTTGCCTCCTGTCTTTGTTCTTCGTTGGTAAATAAATCATCGTACGTAGGAACTCTTATGTCGTTTATGCTCTTTTTCGGCATTTAAGATGACCTCCTTTGTAAAAGCTTCATAAGCTTTAGTTGCTGCACCGTTTGGATCATATTGAAATATGCTTTCTCCTATTCCTGTACTTTCTGCTGCCTTTGTACATCTTGGAATTGTTGTATCAAATACCTTGATATGACCTCCAAAGTTTTCTCTAACTTCATGTGTGATTTTCTTTGATAGATTTGTTCTTTCATTTGTCATTGTAATCAATACACCTTCAATTTTTAAATCATGATTAAGATTTCTTTTAACCATATTAATTGATCTCAATAAATCAGCCATACCTTCAACCGCATAAGGTTCTGCTTGTACAGTTATAACAACTTTATCAGAAGCAGTAAGAGCATTAATAGGTAGATTATCCAGTGATGGATTTGTATCTATAATGACATAATCATAATCATCTTTTACAGTATCAATAAATCTTTTCAATACCGTTTCTCTACACATAGCACTTTCTAATTTAGAATTTATTCCTGCAAGAGAAATATTTGATGGAACAATATCAACATTTTCATTACTGTGAAGTATTAGCTGTTCTCTATCAAGTGGTATATCTTCAATAACTGATACAATAACATCCTTCATAGATAAAGGATATTGTGTTCTGTCATAAAATCCAAATGCTTTTGTTGAATGTCCTTGTGGATCTAAATCTAACAGCAATACCTTTTTGTTATTTAATGCAAGACATGCACTTAAACTGACAGATGTCATTGTTTTACCTACACCACCCTTTTGATTTGCAATTGCTATTACTTCGCTCATTTGTAATCACTCCTATCTTTATATATAGCATTAAATTGACCTCCTTTCTTTTTTGCCAATCATTGATTGGCTATGTAAAAAAAGCCATCTGCTATGATGACTTTTATATGCTATCTTTCTTGTTGTTTATGTTTTGTATTTTTACTGTAGTCTTTTAATGGAACTTTCTTATCCATTACATGCTCTCTAAGTTTAAAAAAATTATCATGACTTTCAGAAGCAATGATATAGTCAAAACAGAATTTTCCTCTGTCAGCTGATGGTTCAACTGTGCTTAAATACCTTTTATTATTAAAAGAAGAATATATAAAAGCATCTCCAACCTCTAAATCTTTAGCAAGTCTTATATTACCCTCATAGAATAAAACGAAGGGTGGACATGCAATTTGTTTCAAAACTGTAGGATAGTTGTTATCTAAAATTGTTACATACTTTGTTTTCAATCCTCTTTTTAATTTAATAAATTCATTTTCATCTACAGGAACTTTTGCTTTTATATCGTTATATATTTTTTCAAAGTCACCATCATGCTTCAAAGCAAAATAAAGCAATACATTATTCATAAGTTCATCACCTCCTTTATATGCAAAAAAGGAGATCCATTTTGAATCTCCTACACTTATTAAATTGTTTACTTAATCCCTTTTAATTTCTAATATGTTATCTAGTTTGTTAGAAAAGCCCTATTTTTGTTAGAAAAAAAATCAAAAAAAGTTCTTAACTTCATTAGAAAGAAAAAAGGATATTTAATAAGCAATAATACCTATCAAACATCCTGTTTTTAATAGAAAAACCAATAAAAATGGCGGTACTTATGGGATTCGAACCCATGACCCTGTGCTCCGGAGGCACATACTCTATCCAACTGAGCTAAAGTACCATATATTTTTTGTAGAAATTATAATCATTTTAGCTAAACACCCGTTTACGCTCCGGAGACGTACGCTTTATCCAGCTAAGCTATAGCACCAGCAAATATATTCTATCATATTAGAGATAAATAATGTATCAAATATAGTATTTTAAATCAATATTTGTTAGAATGTCATCCATGGGGTGAGGTTATGAAAAAAGGAATTATTATTACATTATTAGGTGGTACATTTTGGGGTATTTCAGGAACCATGGGACAGTTTCTATTTCAAACTTATCATTTAAATACAATGTGGCTTACAACATTGCGTATGATCTTTGCGGGAATCATTCTATTAAGTGTTTGTTTTATCAAAGATACAAAAATGACATTAAGTATTTGGAATAATAAAAATGATGTCTTTCAACTTATTTTGTTTGCACTATTAGGATTAATGTTTTGCCAATATTCCTATATGACAGCAATCTATTATTCAAACAGTTCAACCGCAGCTATACTACAATACTTGAATCCAATCTTTATTATGTTCTATACATGTCTTGTTTGTAAAAGACTTCCTTATAAAAAAGAACTTCTTTGTGTTATTTTAGCTTTTGGTGGAACCTTCATCCTAGCAACACATGGAAATATTCATGAAATGATCTTATCTTTTGAAGGATTGTTTTGGGGAGTGATGGCAGGATTGGCTGCTTCGTTTTATTCATTGCTTCCTCGACATATCATGAATAAATACGGCAGTTTGATTCCTACAGGCTATGCCATGATTATAGGTGGCGTCGTATTAGGAATAATTGGCCGTGTTTGGAATATCTCTGTTTCTTTAGATATCTATGGCTATTTAGCAATGGCAGGAATTATTGTTATCGGAACTGTTTTAGCTTTTTCAATGTATCTTATAGGAGTCAATCTTATTGGACCTATGAGAGCCTCTTTGATTGCTGCAGTTGAACCATTAAGTGCAACGATTTGCATGTGTTTATGGTTACATTCTCCTTTTACATTAATGGATGTATTAGGTTTTATTATGGTTATGTCAACAATCTTCATATTATCTTATAAAAAGAAAGCATCATAAAAATAGCATAAAGTATTTAACTTTATGCCATTTTTTATGATTTAAAATATTTTTCTATTTCTAAAACTTCATCTTCAGAAACTTTTAACAATTCAACCGCTTTTGAAAATGAAATACTTAAGCTATTCATCAAATCTGTAATCAGTTCAATATTTTTCTTTTTTGTCCTTGTACTAATCCTTTTTCTATATTTTCTCTGGCTATCATTTCTCCTAAATTACACATCTTTTTA
>NZ_JAJDKB010000081.1:0-6498 GCF_020589955.1 Faecalibacillus sp. TM498 | reverse complement strand
CTAAAAAAAGAGGCTGATGAACCTAATCCAAAAGGTTAGGTTTCTTTACAGCCCCTTTTTTGTATACTCTTTTAAGATATCAATATAAAGTTGTCCAAAACGACTTAGAATAGCTTTATTATGTGTAATATATCCTATTTCCATAAAATCATTCACATCTAAAGGAACCGCAATGATATCTTTTCCATTAAGCTGTTCATTAATGACTCCACTACAAATTGTATAGCCATTAAGACCTATTAATAAATTAAAGAGTGTTGCACGATCACATACTTTAATTTCTTTTTGGCTTTCTAAAGTACTCAGTATTTCCTCAGAAAAGTAAAAAGAATTATGTTCTCCTTGTTCATAAGATAAACGTGGATATTCTTTTAAATCCTCTAAAGATACTTTATTTTTATTTGCGAGGGGATTATCTTTTCCAAGAAAAACATGAGGTTTTGCGATAAATAGACGATGAAATGTTAAGTCATTTTCTTTCAACGTTTTCTTTAAAACAACTTCATTAAATGAATTAAGATAAAGAACCCCAATTTCACTTTTAAGTTTGGCAACATCTTCAATAATTTCATAAGTTTGTGTTTCTCGAATCCTGAAATCATATTCCTTCCCACCATATTCTTTAATCAAAGAAACAAAAGCTTCTACGGCAAAAGAATAATGTTGCGTTGAAATACAAAATTCATGTTTAATATTATGATCCTGTAAATACTTTTCTTCAATCAAGTTTGTTTGTTCAATCACTTGTCTTGCATAACCTAAAAATTCTTCTCCCTGTCTTGATAAAATAACTCCTTTATTGGTACGAATAAAAATCGTAATACCTAATTCTTTTTCTAATTCTTTGATTGCATTTGTTAAACTTGGTTGTGATATATATAAACGTTTAGCAGCCTCTGAAAGTGTTCCTACTTGAGAAACTGTAATAACGTATCTTAATTGTGCTAATGTCATATTCTTCTCCTTTTTCTTTGTCATTATATCATAGCTTAACAAAAATAAAATTATTAAGATTTTATAAATCGACATTATTTTTATAGAATCGTTGTTAAAATGAAATCAATGAGGGAAGAGTCTCACAATCTGTGTGATGATATCAACAAACGCAAATAGTTTTTCTATTCTGGTACATCTTAAAGACAAGACTCGTTAAGGATTTCATCTTTAATGAGTTTTGTCTTTTTTTATTCAAAGGAGGAACCGTGATGTTTTATCAAAAAAGTAGTCAAGATATCTTAAAAGAATGTGAAAGTTCTTTAGAAGGATTATATGATTTTCAAGTAAAAAAACATAGTGCAAAGTATTGAAAAAGTATCCCTTTTTCAAATGATTCCGATTTATATTTTTTCTCTTCTTTCCTTTTTCCTTATTCAAGTAAAAAAATATTTTCTATAAAATAGAGGACACTTTTTTCATAATTTAAAAATCTTTCACTCCTTTTCTATGCTATAATAAGAAAACAGGATTTAGGGAGGGATTAGATGGAAAAAGATTTAACACATGGAAATACATTAAAACTGATTATTTCATTTTGTATTCCTTTAATTGGGGGAGCTATTTTCCAACAACTTTATAACGTCGTTGACACAATGATTGTAGGAAGATTTGTCGGCGTAGATGCTCTTGCTGCTGTTGGTTCAACTGGTTCATTAAACTTTTTAATTATTGGATTTGTTTTAGGACTTGCTGCTGGTTTTGGGATTCCTATTGCGCAAGCTTTTGGTGCTAGAGAAGAAAAAAGAATGCTTCAAACCATTATGAATGCATTTTACTTATGTATCTTCTTTTCAATTGTACTTACTGTCTTAACACATTTTACAACGGAAACATTACTTCAATGGATGCAAACACCTGCTAATATTTTTAAACAATCTTATGATTATATTTCAATTATTTTTTATGGTTTAACATGCACCATTGCTTATAACTTTTTAGCAAGTGTTTCACGTGCTTTAGGAGATAGTAAAACACCTCTTATTTTCTTAATTATATCATCGGTACTTAATGTTGTTTTAGATTTATCAATGATCATTAATTTTCATATGGGTGTTCGAGGTGCTGCCCTTGCCACAGTGATTGCCCAAGGAATCTCAGCTGTTTTATGTTTTATTTATATGGCTAAAAAATATCCTAATTTAAGATTTGATCATCATGCACGTTCTATAAGTTTTCCAATTATCAAAAAACTTATTAATATTGCCGTCCCAATGGCTTTACAATATTCAATTACGGCCGTAGGTGCTGTTATCTTACAAAGTGCCGTTAATACTTTAGGTTCAGCAAAAGTTGCTGCTATTGCTGCTGCCCAAAAATTATCGATGTTCTTTACACAACCAATGGATATGATGGGTTCTACAATGGCTACCTTCTCTGGACAAAATTTAGGTGCTGGAAAGATAGAGCGTATTTTTAAAGGAATTAAAGAATCTATGCTCCTTGTTATTGGTTATGGTATCGTTGCATGTATCTTTATGATTTTCTTTGGAAAATACCTTTCATTATTATTTGTTGCCGGTAATGAAACAAGCGTTATTAATGATGCTCAACAATTCTTGATTTGCAATAGTATTTTCTATTTTGTTTTAGGTATTCTATTTGTTTCAAGAAACACCATTCAAGGTTTAGGAAAATCCGCACTTACGATGCTTGCTGGGGCTGCTGAATTAGTGGCAAGAGCTTTTGTTGCCTTTGCCCTCGTTGGTAAGTTTGGTTATAATGCCATTTGTTTTGCCAATCCTATTGCTTGGTTTGCTGCTATCATTATTTTGATTCCAACACTGGTTATTTTGATGAACAAATTAAAAAAAGAACATAGTTAAAAGATATCGCAATTGCGATATCTTTTTTTACACACGTTTTTTATTTAAACGATTATGGATATTTTGCATTTTTAAATCAAGTTCAGAAATTGTTTTTGCACATTCTTGTAATTCTTCTTTAATATCTTCAGGAACATTATTATCTGTTTTATATTTAAGTTTATGTTCCAAAGAAGCCCAGAAATCCATCGCAATTGTACGAAGCTGTACTTCAACATGAATTGGTTTAGATCCTTCTGATAAGAAAATTGGTACTTCTAAAACAAGATGTAAAGACATATAACCACTTTCTTTTGGATTTGCAATATAATCTTTTACTTCAACTAAACGGATATCATCTTGATCTGTAAGTAATTGTGCTACCTTATAAACATCATCTACATAATTACAAATAACACGAACTCCCGCAATATCATGAATATTTTCTTCTAACGAACGTTCTGTTACAGGAATATCTTTATTAATAGCTTTTTTTAAAATACTTTCTGGCGATTTTAAACGAGATTCGATATGATGAATCGGATTATGATCATGTTTTACTTTAAATTCTGCATCTAATATTTCTAATTTTGTACGAATTTCTTTAATTCCTGCTTCATAAATTTGTTGCATTTTCATTAATTCTGAGACATTTTCATATAAAGTAGTTTTTGCTATTTGATTCACAACATTTTGTTTAATTTTTTGACTTGGTTTCATTTTAACACCTCATCTCTATTAAAGCCTAAAAAAATGAACTTGTCATTAACAAAAGAAAAATCTTTAAAGATTTTTCTTTAAAGATTTAATCACTAAGGTCTTCTCCATTAGAAGCAATAACTTTTTTATACCAATAGAATGAATCTTTTCTATAACGATCTAATGTTTTTAAATCAAATTCATCTCGATCTACATAAATAAATCCATAACGTTTAACCATACCTTCATGAGTAGAAATTAAATCAATTGCTGACCATGGGCAATATCCCATCATTTCTGCACCATCAGTAATCGCTAATTGAATTTGTTCAATATGTTTTCTTAAATATTCAATTCTGTATTGATCATGAACTTTTCCATCTTCAGTTAATTTATCATAAGCACCTAACCCATTTTCTGTAACAATCATTGGTAAACGATATCTTGAATACATTTCACGAATAGTTGCTCTAAAACCAAATGGATCAATTTCCCAACCAAAATCAGTATGAGGAAGATTTGGATTGGCAGCTCCTAGATAAACACCTTCTTCCATACGTGTTTTTTGTTGATCATGTCCAAATGTTTCTTCTTGGTTTTCATCACACCAAGCAACAGTTGCTGTTGAATAATAGTTGAAACCAATGAAATCTGGATGCCCATTTTTTAGAATTTCCATATCTCCTTCTTCGATATGAGGAGTTGCATTTCTTTTTTCCATAAAAGCCCATGCAAGATGATTATATTCTCCATAAACAGCCATATCTAAGTAAAGCCAGTTACGAATCGCATTTAAGTTTTGAGCAGCTAATTGATCTTCAGGCTTACAACTTGCTGGATAAGCAAGAGAAATATTTGGTGCTGGTCCAATTTTTCCACCTTCTACCATTTCATGGCATAAAGCCATTGCTTTTGCTTGTGCTACTAACATATGATGATTTTGTTGGTAAAGAGATTTATATTTTTCTGGTCCTGTAAGGGTTGTTGTTCCAATAATATCTCCTGATAAAATTAAAACGTTTTGTTCATTGATCGTAAGCCAGTATTTAACACGATCACCAAAATTTTCATACATCACTTTAGCAAAATTAACAAACCAATCAATAGATTCACGTTTTTCCCAGCCACCTCTTTCTTCTAAGGCTTGTGGCATATCGAAGTGGAACATTGTCACTAATGGAATAATATTATATTTTAAACATTCATTAATAACATTATTGTAGAAATCAATTCCTTCTTGATTTACTTCACCTGTTCCTTGAGGTAAAATTCTTGACCACGAAATAGAAAAACGATAAACTTTAAAGCCCATTTCAGCCATTAAAGCAATATCTTCTTTATAACGATGATAAAAATCAGCGCATACTGTTAAATCAGATGTCCCTTCTGGTACTTTTTTGACATCTTGAACCGAAGGACCCTTTCCATGTGATAAGTTAGCTCCTTCTACTTGATAAGCAGATGTACTTGCTCCCCAAAGAAAGTCTTTAGGAAATGGTTTTAATTTTTTATGTAACATTCTTTCTTCCTCCTATCATTACCTTTATTATACTCTTAAAGCAAAAAAACATCCATATGGATGTTTAGTCAATCAATTCATCAGCCTGGTAATCTCTAAATTTATGATAAACAGGTCCGGCATAAGCAACCATCAATTCGTCATAAACTTTACTTGATAATTTTTTCCCTACATAAAGCATTTCATATTTAACATCTTTTTCTACATATTTAAAGCCCATTTCTTGAAGTCCATTTCTTAAATAAAAGTTTTTACGATGAACACGTTGTTTGTAGTTATCATATTTTTCATCTACTTCTTCAATACATAACATAATGGTATGAGGATATCTCTTTTTCAATATTTGTAAAACACTACTTCCATAGCCATGACCTCTTTGAAGTTCATCAATAGCAAGATACAAAACATAGGATAAATTTTGATAGGTAATGACATACGTTAACCCAACCCATTTATTTTGATCATAGATTGATAAAAATTCTCCTTTACCTTTATTGTGTTTTTCTATAAGAGCTTTCCATGGTGCTCTTTCATCTTCAGGAAAAGCACTGTAATAAAGTTGACTTACTTGTTCAATATCATTTTCACTTATTTTCTTTAATTCCATATAATTCTCCTATTTATAGTATTTATCAAAATACGCTTTTAATGATTTTTTGATTGAAATATGATCCAATTTCATAGAGAAAACAAAACGTTCTTTTTCTTTAAATTCATTTCTTAACTCACCGATATGTTTTCTAAACGCTTCATATTGGACAATAATATCGTTTTCTTTCGCAAATTTTTGGATATTGTTTAAAATGTTTAAAGAATATCCAACATCAATTAAAAAGACACCATAAAATAATCCTACAAAGAATGAAAACCAAAGATTTCCGGCAAGCCATTCAATTGAATGAATGATATTAGGATGAATTAAAAAATAATAAATCGCACTTAATAAATACCAAAAGAAAGTAAACTTAGGGCAAATGATTCCTTGAATATTAAACTTTTCATCACTATAATCCCAAAGCTTTACATGCATTCCTTTGATAAAAATAAGTCCTGCAAAATATTCAATTAAAGTAACCGATAAAGCCATTAGTAAAAAAAGTACCGTCTTTCTTAAATACACTCCATGAATAAATGAAACATTAATATGTGCCAGTAAATAAACGACACATAAACTAAAACCATAAAGTGGTAAATAAGGTCCTACTAAAAAACCAGGATTGATCCATTTTCTTGAAGGATTTGCTTTGGAAAAAAAGCGACGAAAAATAAGTTCTAAAAGCCATCCAGCTAAACTTCCTATAAAAAATATAAACGCTAAAATCAACCATTCTTTCATAAAATCACCTATTTCATTTTATTAAATAATATAGTAATTAGAATACTTTAAACAACCTAAAAAATCAAGTTAAAAAAATAAGGCTTCCGCCTTATAATGTACAAATCATTACTGTCATTGTTCCATCAAAATCAACTTCTTTTTGA
>NZ_JAJDKB010000080.1:0-6657 GCF_020589955.1 Faecalibacillus sp. TM498 | reverse complement strand
ACCTAATATTCTTATAAAATCTGCTTTCTGAAAGAGTAAATTCTACTTTTATTTTTCATTTTTTTAAAGTGGAATTTAACTTTTCACTTTAGCAACAATTGCATGTTCTAAAACTGTATCGATATGATCAGCTAAAACAATTTCTAAATCATTTCTTACTGATTCTGGGATATCTTCGATATCCTTTTCATTTTCTTTAGGAATGATGATTTTTCTAATTCCAGAACGATGTGCTGAAATAGATTTTTCTTTTAATCCACCAATTGGTAGAACATTTCCACGTAAAGTGATTTCTCCAGTCATCGCAACATCATCTCTTACAGGTTTATTTGTAAACGCTGAATAGATAGCTGTTGTAAGAGTTACCCCTGCAGATGGACCATCTTTTTTGATAGCTCCTTCTGGAACATGGATATGAATATCTTGTTTTTCAAATGCTTTATCATCTAAGCCATATTTTTCTTTGTTAGCTTTTAAATAATCTAATGCAATTGAAGCAGATTCTTTCATTACATCACCTAATTGACCAGTAATAATAAATTTACCAGTACCATCAAAATGATTGACTTCAATTGGTAAAATATCTCCACCAAATTGAGTATATGCCATACCAGTAACAACACCTACTTGAGGACGAGGAAGTTTCTTAGTATGATCAAATGGTGCTTTTCCTAAGAATTCAACAAGTTTATCTTGATCAATTGTAACTGATTCAACTTTTTCTTTTAAGATAGCTAAAACAGTTTTACGACATAATTTAGCAATATATCTTTCAAGTTCACGAACACCTGCTTCACGTGTATAGTGTTGAATGATTTCCATGATGATATCATCAGAAATAATCATTTGTTCAGGTTTTAATGAATGCGCATCTAATTGTTTTTTAATTAAATGTTCTTTAACAATCATTAATTTTTCTTGTTCTGTATAACTTGAAACTTCAATAATTTCAAGACGATCTCTAAGTGGTCCAGGAATTCCTCCTAAATCATTAGCAGTCGCAATGAATAAAACTTTAGATAAATCATATGGTTCTTCGATATAGTTATCAGAAAATTGAGAATTTTGTTCAGGGTCTAAAACTTCAAGCATTGCACTTGTAGGATCTCCTTTATAATCACTTGCCATCTTATCAATTTCATCTAATAAGAAGACAGGATTTACAACACCAGCTTTTTTCATTCCTTGAATGATACGTCCAGGCATTGATCCTAAATAAGTACGACGATGTCCACGAACTTCTGCTTCGTCTCTTACTCCACCTAAAGAAGCTTTAACAAATTTACGATCTAAAGCACGGGCAATACTTTTAGCAATACTTGTTTTCCCCACACCTGGTGGACCTGCTAAACAGATAATTGGTGCTTTTAAAGATTGTGTCATTTGTTTAACTGCTAAGTGTTCAACAATTCTTTCTTTTACTTTTTCTAAACCAAAATGATCTTCTTCTAAAATAGCTTCAATTTTAGAAATATCCTCTTCATCTTTAGTTTCTTGATACCAAGGTGTTTTCATCACCCAATCAATATAAGTTCTTACAACGTTCGCTTCTGAAGATGCTGGTGGCATAGCTTCAAAACGACGTAATTCTTCTTCAATTTTATCCTTGATATATTGAGGATATGGATTTTCAGCTAATTCTTTACGAATTTGATCAGCATCGTCCCCTTTATCAACAGTATCACCAAGTTCATCTTTAATAGCTCTTAATTTTTCTCTTAGATAGTATTCTTTTTGATTTTCATCAATACTTTCTTTGACTTTTCTATTGATTGTATCTTCTAATTGACTAATCATTTTTTCAGATTCAATAGAACTTGCTACTAAGAATAATCTTTCATTAATTCTTTGTTCTTCAAGAATTTTTTGTTTTCTATCTAAATCAATTGGTAAATATTGACCAATTGTATCAGCAAGTAAACTAGCTGATGTTCCATTTGAAAGCAATGTTAAACTTTCAGCTGGAATATGAGGCATATGACGTCTTGCTTGTTCAAAATAAGCTGTTGTTTTTCTTACTAAAGCAACTTCTTCATTTGTGTCTCCATAAATATCTTCTAAAACTTCAGCTGTTGAAAAAATTGAACCATCTTCAATTTTAAAATCTCGAAGAGCAACTCTTTTTTCTCCAGTAACAGTTAATTTGATTGTCCCTGCACTATCGCGACGGATTTTCTTTTCAATTTTACATAAAGTTCCAACATGATAAACATCATCATATTTCGGATCATCAACAATAGGATTGATTTGTGATACAAATAGGATATTGTTATCAAAGTCACGACTTGAAAGTTCAAGTGCTTTTAAACTAAGGGGGCGACCAACATCTAATGATAAACGGTTACCCGGAAAGACAATCATTCCTCTTGTGCACACAACAGGAAGGGTTAATAATGTACTTTCACTCATAATAATCCTCCTTTTTTAAAAAGACGCTTACGCGTCTTTTAAACTATTTCTTTAAGTTTTCTTTAACAACGTCTAACGCTTTTCTATTTAAAATATCAGCATCGATTTGGTACATATTTTGAGCGAAGATTTGTTTGATTTCTTCTAAGTCTCTATTATATGTATTTGCGATTGTTTCTAATTCGCTATTACGTTCTTCATCAGTTACTTCAATATTTTCAGCTTCAACGATAGCAGCTAAGATTAAGTTTAATTTAACTCTGTCTTTTGCTTGATCAGTTAAATCAGCTTTGATAGCATCTTTGTTTTTACCAGTGAATTGTTCATATAATTCAAATGATAAACCTTGTTGTTGCAAGTTCATTTCAACTTCTCTTAACATTGTATCTAATTCAGAATTTAATAAAGCTTCGCTATCTTCTACTTTACAACATTCAATTAAAGCTTGAGTTAAATCAGAGAAGAATTTATTTTCTACTTCATTTTCTTTTTGTGATTTTAATTGAGCTTTAATATGATCTTTTAATTGATCTAAAGTTTCAACACCTTCGATGTTAACATCTTTAGCTAATTCATCATCAGCTTCAGGTAAAACTTTTTCTTTAATTTCATGAACAGTTACTTTGAATGTAGCTTCTTTACCAGCTAATTCAGTAGCTTGATAATCTTCTGGGAATGTTACAACAACATCTTTTTCATTTTCACAAGTCATACCGATCATTTGATCTTCAAAACCTGGAATGAATTGTCCAGAACCGATTTCTAATGAATGATTTTCAGCTTTTCCACCTTCGAATGCTTCACCATCGATGAATCCTTCAAAGTCCATAACTACTGTATCACCTTTAGCAACTTCACCGTTTTCTTTAGTTGTTAATTCAGCGAATTGATGACGATAGTTTTCAACTTGTGCTTCGATATCTTTTTTAGCAACAGTTACTCTACCTTTTTTAACTTCTAATCCTTTGTATTCACCTAATTCAACTTCAGGTTTAACAGGACATAAAATTGTAATTTTTAAGTTATCATTATCAACACTATCAATATTTAATGTTGGTTGAGCAATTGGAGCAACTTCAGCTTTTTTCATGATATCAGCATATCTTTTTTGTAAGATTTGATCAGTAGCTTCATCATAGATAGCTTGTTTTCCAAGTCTAGCTTTAATCATAGCAACTGGAGCTTTACCAGGTCTGAAACCATCTAATTTAACTCTTGTAGCTAATCTTTTTAAAGCAGCGTCTTGAGCTTCTGCCCATTCTTTTTTATCAAATGTTACTTTAATTTGAGTAACAGCATTTTCTAATTTTTTTGTAGTTGTTCTCATTATATATTTCTCCTTATTCCGTATCAAAAGACATTATATACTAACCTTTTTTTAAATTCAACTATATTAATAAATTTTAATATTCGATTGATTGTATTGTTTCCAATACATCTTTTACATCCTCTTGATTGCAATTATATAAATATTCAATATCTTCTAATTCAATATCTATATATTGTAAAGATGCTAAATGATAATGAATAGCTCCTGCAATACTACGATAATCTTGTTCATCAATATATTTTGGATAGATTGAATAAAGATAAAAATTTAAAAATTGTTCACACATCGTAAGTAAAGATGGATTATCATCTTCTAAAGCATCCATCAACAATTTATAAATTTCAACACCAGATTCTTGATTTAAGACCATTGGGGCATAACTTGGGTTAATGTCGTAGTGCACACCTTTTTTGACAACTTCCAAATCTTCATCAATTTCTTGATCAATCATTAATTCTATTAATAAACTTTTGGCAAAATCAGGTTGATCATTATCTCTAATAAATTGACGAATAGGAACAATCATACGACGAATATTCATACCTTCCATTTGTTCAATAGCCATATAAAGTAAATCTTCATTTGTATCTTTTTTAGTTAAAATATTTTCGATATCTTCTTCATTAAAGACTTTTTGAGTCACCCCATCAAAAGATGCTTCTTGTTTCGCTAATAACAGTTCATCATAAGCTGCATTAAAAACTGTTTCATATTGATAAGGAATATAAGGCATTGATAATTCCTCTACAATAATATTAATAGCTTCTTCAAACTCTTCTAAATCTTTTAAAATCGATACATAAATAGCAACAACATCATAATAAGTTTCTCCAGCAAGAACTTTTGCTTTCATACCTTCTCTTTTAGCTTGTTGTAACTCTTTCAATCCATATAAACAAACAAGTCTTTGATAACGTACTTGTTCATTATCCATATCATTTAAATATTGCAACGCTTCTTTATATTGACCTGTTTCAATTAAATCTTCTATCATTTTTCTTCTTCATCCTCATCATCATCTAATTGTAAATCATAAGTGATTTCGGGTTGTGTTTGTTCTTCTTCATGTAATTTTTGAATCATTTCACTATAACCCTCTAGTTTCCCAGTCTTCACAAAATCATCATCAGTAAGTGGCACAACTATCCCTCCTTCATTTTCGCTATTATAATATAAAATAAATCTTTAAAAAAGGCAAATTTTAAGACTATTTTATCACTCTTTTCATATTTTAAATAGTGAGGTGATTTCATGTATAAAAAATATTTAAGAAATATTTCAATGATTTTTTTATGTGCTTTTGCAACCTTTGTTTATTTTAAAAATGATGATGTTAAAACAGTGAAAAAGAAAGCCAATATGCAAACAGTTATTTTTAAAGATCAAGATGAAACGCTTATTCCTGTTTCTGTAGATATTGGTGTTAAGGATAATAAGGAAAATAATATTCGAGGCATTATTGAAACAATGAAATCAAAAGATTTTACTCAATTAGGACTTTATCCTATTTTTAATAAGAAATTAGAACTTAATGCTTTAATTATGGAAAGTAATCAACTTACATTTGATTTTACAAATAACTTTAAAGTATCAAACAATCAACAAGCTTTAGATATTTGTGAAGCTCTTAGCTATTTATTTTGTAAAGATGGTATTTCTAAAATCAATATGAAAATAGATGGTAAAGCTGTTTCTTCATTTGAAAATACAACAATACCATTAAGTTGTATCACTCCTAATTTAGGTATTAATAACTTTGAAACATCCACTTTTGATCTTTATCAAACCTCTTCCGTCCTTGTTTATAACGAAAAAGAACTTGCTGGAAAAACATATTATATTCCTACAACAACACGTATTCAAAACACAAATCAAACAATTGATCAAAAAGTATCTTTATTATTAGATCATTTTGAAAATAATACTAAAGTAGAAACAACTAAAAAATCACAATTAAACGATGGCTTACTTTCTATCTATTTATCATCACGTATTCTAGATAATAGCGAAAATATTTCCCCTACTCTTTATAGTCGTCTTGAAAAATCATTTTTATCACTTCCTGATGTTAGTTCAGTCCATATCTATATTAATAATGAACTTATTCAAGAAGATCAAAATGTAAGTACATCAATCGATAATATTGTACAAATCTAGTAAAGTTTTGTTATAATATTTTTGGTGATGAAAATGAAAAAAATAGTAGTAATGTCAGATAGTCATGGTTATCATCAAATGATTAATCGTGTAAAAGAACTAGAACCCGATGGAGATTATTATGTTCACTGTGGTGATAGTGAAGCTGAAACATATATGATGCAAGATTGGTTATGTGTTAAAGGAAACAATGATTGGTATAGTGATTTTCCAAATCAAATCAAATTTAAAGTTGAAGATTTAAACTTTTTAGTTGCTCATGGGCATCGTTTTGGATATATGGATCGTGAAACAAGTATGATCTATACTTTGCAAGAAGCAAACTGTGATGTACTACTTTCAGGACATACGCATGTTCCTATGTATAAAGAAGTTGATGGTTATACACTTATTAATCCCGGATCTACAACTTTACCTCGTGGAGGAAGTAATCGAAGTTATTGTGTTATTTATGTAGAAGGTAAAGATTTAAAGGTTGAATTCAAAAATTTAGATGATTTTTAAAAAAGTATTGCTTTTTAAAAAAATATATGCTATTCTAGTTGAGCAGTTGAAAGTAAGCAATGTCTACGTAGCTCAGCTGGATAGAGCACACGCCTTCTAAGCGTGCGGTCAGGGGTTCGAATCCCTTCGTGGACGCCATTTAATAAACAACAACCTTCGGGTTGTTTTTTATTTTATATATATCTCTTCAAAATATAAATTTCCCGAATTGCAAGCAGAAACTGGAAATAAGAGAAAATAGGAACTAATTTTTATAG
>NZ_JAJDKB010000008.1:0-82497 GCF_020589955.1 Faecalibacillus sp. TM498 | reverse complement strand
AAGCAAAACCAAATTAAGAAAAGAAAGAATTATAAAAGAAATCAAGAAAATCCATTGTTATCTGAAAAATATGAGGATTATCATGCAATTTATGCATTTGCATATATTCTTGAAAGATATTTATGTAAAGAACAACTGTCAGAAAAAATATATTGTTTATCACAAAGAAATTTAGAATTATTAAAGAGAAATGAAAAAATATTTGATGAAATAGTTAAAAATTCATATAAAAATTGATAAGTCAAAAGAGTTACTTAAGACAAAATAGAGAAAGAAGAAATCCGAGAATAAACAGCTAAAATAGATATTGTATATTTTAGCTATTTCATTTATTATATTAGTACTATGTGTTTGGAGGTCTTATATGAAGATAACATTATTGTCAAAACCAGGTTTTTCAGGGAATATGCTGGTTCGTAAAATAGAAGAAGTAGCTAAAAGTCAATTAATGGATATTGAAGTGTTTTTAAATGAGCATTTACAAGAGGCCGATGTGGTTTTACTTACACCACAAAGATGTGAAGATTTAAAGGAAATTAAAAAGGTAGTTAAAGTGCCAGTAGGCGTAATTTCTTTAAAAGATTATGGTTTGTTAGATGGAAGTAGTATTATAAAATATGCAAAACAGTTGATTCAAAAATAGAGTCAACTGTTTTTTTATGACATTTGTCATATTTACATAGATGACAAAAATCATTAAAATTAAATAAAGGGAGAATAGGAGGAAAACGCATGTCTTTTTATAAAAATAAAGCTTTAAAAATAACATGTATTGTAAGCCTTATTATGATTTGTTTTGTCTATCACCATTATTTAAACACTGATACTAAACAAATAAAATTTGGAACAACTTATATGACAATGAATAATACCTTCTATAAAGCTGTAAATAATGAAATAGAAAATGTTGTTAATAATCATGGGGATGTTTTATATACCAGAGATCCAGCTTTGGATCCTAAAAAACAAAATGAACAAATCAAAGACCTTGTTTCTTTAGGAATCGATGTTTTAATTATTAATCCTGTTGAATCTTCGAGTATTAATAAAACATTAAAAGAAGTCAAAAAAGCAGGAATTAAAATTATTGTAGTCGATGCTCCTATTAGTGATGATCAAATTGCAGATTGTACAGTTGTTTCAGATAATTATGATGCAGGAGTACAGTGTGCTAAAGATATGATGCAACGCTTTGATCATGCACGTATTGCTTTACTTGAACATTCTAAAGCCTTATCAGCGGTTGATCGTATCAACGGCTTTAAAGATACAGTTGCTTTAAATGAGAATTATCAAATAGTAGGAAGTGAAGATTGTTTAGGACAAACGGAACTTGCTTTACCTGCTTTAAATAAAATTATTCAACAAGGAATTGATTTTGATGTTGTCTTTTGTTTGAATGATCCAACGGCTTTAGGAGCACTGGCTTCTATAAAAGAAAATGATTTAGGGCATGATGTTTTTATTTATGGAGTTGATGGTTCACCAAATATTAAGAAATTGGTGGCAGAAACGAAAGCAATTGTGGGGACATCTTCACAATCACCTACTTCTTTAGGAAAAGAAACGATCAAGGTGGCTTATAAGATGTTACATCATAAAAAGTATAAACGCTCAATTATTGTGCCAACAAAATTGATTACCAAAGAAAATATAGAAGAATATGATATAACGGGGTGGCAATAATGAATCATCTTACAAGAGAATATGTTACAAAGTTAAAAGATTCATTATTGTTTATTAATGCGGTTGTTATTATCTATAATGCTTCTTTATTTTTGCTTTCTACCAAATATATTTCAGTGCATTATTATGCACGTGATTTCTTAAATAAAGTATCTTATATTACTAGAACACCACAAAATATCTTTTTTGAATCGATTTTTCTTTTTATCATTATTGTTTTATTAATGAAATTAAGAGAAAAAGATAATTTAAAAATGGCGAATGGTCTTGTTTATATCGAAATTATTCTTTCATTTTTATTAATTATTCGTCTAAATGGTTCCTATAATGGAATTTTACTCTTTGTTTTTGCTGATTTACTTTATAATATGAGAAATATTAAACATATGGCTTTACTTTTATTAATTGCCTTTGGTTTATTACTGATTTCAGATTTTAATATTTTATCAAATATTATACATATGCCAAGTATTGAATCTTATTTATCATTTTATCCAAATTCAAGTCGTACATTTATGTTATTTGCTAAAAATATTTTAGCTTCATTAAATGTTGTCATTTTTATTCTTTATCTTATTTGCCAAGTTTTAGTTCAACAAGAAGAAACAAAGAAAATCAGTAAAGAACTTCAACTTGCTTCAAAAGTCAATGATGAATTAAAAACGTATTCTGCTTTATCTGAAAAAATGGCAGAAGATAAAGAAAGAAAAAGAATTTCAAGAGAGATACATGATACTTTAGGGCATGCCTTAACAGGTATTTCGGCGGGAATTGATGCTTGTATTGCTTTGATTGATATTGATCCACAAAAGTCAAAAGAACAACTTTTGGTAATTAGTAATGTTGTTCGTGAAAGTATTAAAGATGTTCGACGTTCTTTATATAAGTTAAGACCGGGAGCACTTGATCAAAGAACTTTAAAAGATGGTTTGATTAAAATGATTGAGGAATTTCAAAGTGTTTCTCATTTAAATGTTGACTTGTATTATGAATGGGAAAATGTTGATTTTGAAAATACGAAAGAAGATATTATTTTTAGAATTATTCAAGAAACGATGACAAACGCTTTAAGACATGGACATGCTTCTCATATTGAAATTCATCTTTTTGACGAAGAGGAAAAATATATGATTATTATGCAAGATAATGGAAGTGGCTGTAAGGAAATTCATTATGGATATGGCTTGAAACAAATGCATGAACGTGTTGCCATATTAAATGGAACGATATATTTTTATAGTGAAGAAGGATTTAGAACAGTTGTAGAAATACCAAAAATAGGAGGAAAAAAAGATGATTAAAGTGATGATTGCAGATGACCAAGAACTTATTAGACAGTCTTTACAAATTGTTTTATCAACACATGAAGATTTAAAAATCGTAGATGCTGTTGAAAATGGTTTTGCAGTTCTTGAGAGTATAAAAAAAGAAAGGCCAGATGTCATTTTAATGGATATTCGTATGCCAGAAATGGACGGTGTTTATTGTACAAAGGCGGTCAAAGAAAAATATCCAGATATTAAAATCATTATCCTTACCACTTTTGATGATGATGAATTTGTCTTTAGTGCTTTAAAATATGGAGCAAGCGGTTATTTATTAAAAGGCGTCAGCATGGATGAACTTTATCATGCCATTTGTACAGTTTATAATGGTGGAGCGATGATTAATCCTGATATTGCGACAAAAGTATTTAAACTTTTTTCCAAGATGTCTATGAGTAATTATGCTATCCAAGTCGATGATTCTTTATCAAAAGATTTGACACAGGCTGAATTGAAAGTCATTCAACAAGTCGGTTTTGGTTTATCTAATAAAGAAATTGCTCAAAAACTTTATTTATCAGAAGGAACTGTGCGTAATTATGTTAGCATTGTTTTGTCAAAATTAGAATTACGTGATCGTACGCAACTTGCCATCTGGGCTGTTCAAACAGGAGTCACAATGCAAGAATTTGGTGACGATAATGACTAGAATAAAAAAGGGTATTCTAACATTAGTAAGTCTTTCTTTAGTTCTTATTTATTGTTTGATCAATGATCCAAGTCGTGATATTACTCTTACTTTAGGACTTTATGCAGGAAGTAGTTGGGATGTGCCTAATGGGGAAAGTTATCAAGTTATTGATCAAGCAATCAAGAAATTTGAAAAGAAATACCCCAATGTTCATGTTGAATATAAAAGTGGAATTATAAAAGATGATTATTCTTCATGGCTTGCTAATGAAATTACCAAAGGAACAATACCTGATGTGTTTATGGTACTTCCTGATGATTTTAATACGTTATCTTCTATTGGTATTTTGAAGAATTTAGATCGACTTATTAAAGAAGAACGAATAGATACTTCTCTTTTTTATCAAAGTGCTTTATTTGCTGGAAATAATGGAAGTCAATATGCACTTCCTTATGAAATCAATCCAACAATTATGTGTATCAATCATGATTTACTTACCAAAGAAGGTATTGCTATTCCTTCAAGTAATTGGACTATTGATGATTTTTATAATATTAGTAATCAAGTTACAAAGGATACAAATAATGATGGTGTCATCGATCAATATGGCTATTATGGCTTTGATTGGCAAGATGTTCTTGATTGTTACGGGTTACAAGTTTTTAAAGAAGATAATTGTCATCTTGATAAAAAAGAAGTCAAAGAAGCGTTTTTATATTTGACAAAACTTAAAGCTTTATCAAATGGCTATCAAGTTTCATCAGAAGATTTTGATCAAGGGAAAGTCGCTTTTTGTCCTTTGACCTTTGCTCAATATCGTACCTACCAACCTTATCCTTATCGTATTAGTAAATATACATCTTTTAAATGGAGCTGTATTTCAATTCCAGGGACAAAATCAAATACGATAACAACACATTTAGACACTTCATTAATAGGAATGTCTTCACAAACAAAGCATCAAGAAATAGCGTGGGAATTTTTAAAAATGTTGACGATGGATGAAGATATTCAACAATCTCTACTTGATAATTCGAAGGGAGCCTCTCCTTTAAAGAAGGTCATGTTATCAAAGAAAACAAAGGAAATCTTAGTAAAAGATACAGTTTCCTATGCTTCTTTAGATTCAGATGTTTTAAATAAGATTTTAGAAAACACGTTAGTAGAACCAAAGTTTAAAGAATATGAAAATATTCTAGAAAAAGCAGATTATTTGATTAATCAAAGTATTGATCAAGGAACGATTGATAATGATCTTAATAAGATACAGAAGAAATTAGAAAATGAATTGAAATAGATAGCTTTTGGCTATCTTTTTTATTTATGACAAATGTCATAGTAGGAATGATATTTGTCAATTTTTTTATGATTTTTGTCACTTAAAAGTCATGATTGAAGACACGTTGCAAGTGCTTTCATATTTGGTATTCTATAGGTGCAAGGAGGGAAGGACATGAAATATTTAGTATTGGTAAGTCATGGTGAATTTGCAGCTGGTTTAAAAACATCATTAATGATGTTGGCAGGACAAAGAGATGATGTGATTGCTTCAGGTTTACCTGATGGAAAGACAGCAGATGAATTTGCGGAAATCTTTAAAGAAAGTGTTAAGGACATTCATGAAGATGATGAAATTGTTTTATTAGCGGATATTGTAGGAGGATCACCACTTACAACTGCTTTAAATGTTTTAGCTGAAAAAGGTTTAATGGAAAAGACAACAACAATTGGTGGGATGAATTTACCATTAGCCCTTACTTCAGTATTAATGAAAGATACTTTACAAGGGGATTCCTTTGTACAAGCTGTCTTAAGTGAAGCAACAACAGCTTTACAAGAATTTAAAGTCGTAGAAGACGACGAAGATGATATTTAAGGAGGAAGAAAGATGTCAGTATCATTTATTAGAATTGATGATCGTATGATTCACGGTCAAACATGTACACGTTGGGCAAGAGAATACCCATGCGATGGTTTGGTAGCAGTAAACGATAAAGCAGCAAATAATTCAGTATTAAAAGCAGCTTACAAATCAGCCAGTGGAAAGAAAACATTTGTATGGACAATGGATGCTTGGCAAAAGAAAAGTCAAAAGGTTTTAGATAGTCAAGATCAATATTTCTTAATTACTAAAAATCCTATTGATATGAAAAAAATTCTTGTTGATCAAGGATTTGATTGTGGTATTAAAACAGTTATTGTTGGACCTTGTAATGATCGTGAAGGGGCAACAAAACTAGGAAACAATCAATCCATTACACAAGAAGAAGCCGAAGCTTTTGAAGCTTTAGCTAAAGCAGGTTATACAATCAAATTTGCTTTATTACCAGATGTTTCAATTGGAACATGGGATGATTTTAAAGGAAAATTTGGTTTTTAACAAATATATAAATAAAGGGGAAGAAAAATTATGACAATTAGTTGGTTACAAGCGGCATTACTTGGTTTATTTGCTTGTTTATCAAGTATGCCAGGATTAGGTGGTACTTCCTTTGGTAACTACACATTAGGTCGTCCTTTAATTGGGGGACTTGTTTGTGGGATTATCTTAGGAGATATCAAAACAGGTATTTTAGTAGGGGCAGCAATGCAAGTTGTCTACATTGCATTAGTTACTCCAGGTGGAACCGTTTCAGCAGATGTTCGTGCTGTAAGTTACATTGGGATTCCACTTGCTATGGTAGCGTTAAATAGTTATGGTTTATCTGCTGCTACAAAAGATGGAGCATCTCTTGCAATTTCATTTGGAACAATGGTTGGTACTTTAGGTACAGTATTATTCTACGGAACAGCAACAATCAACTTAGCATGGCAACATGTTGGATGGAAAGCTGTTGAAAAAGGGGATTATCATAAATTATATCTTGTAGATATGGTATTACCTTGGATTTCACATATTTTATGTTCATTTATTCCAGCCTTAATTATGTGTAAATTAGGAGCAGATGTTGTTGAACTTATTAAAACAACATTACCTATGGATGGTTTAGCTATGAAAACTTTATTTACAGTTGGATCATTATTACCATGTGTCGGAATTGCAATCTTATTAAAACAAATTGTTACAAAAGCAGTTGATTTCATTCCATTTTTCTTTGGATTTACTCTTGCTGCTTCAATGGGAATCAATTTAGTTGCAACAACAGTGATTGCTGGTATGTTTGCCTTAATTAACTACAAATTAAAAATGTTACAAAATCAAAGAGTAGCTGCACCTGCAGGAGACTTTGATGATGAAGATGAGGAGGATATTTAAGATGGAAAAGAAACTATCTAAAAAAACATTAACTAAATCCTTCCACAATTGGTATTATGGAAACTTAACATGCTTCTCTCAAGAACATATGCAAACTTTTGGCTATCTATGCTCTATGTTACCAGTAGTAGAAGAACTTTATGATAAAAAAGAAGATCAAGCAAGATCAATGAAAACATACACTGCTTTCTTTAATACAGAACCTCAACTTGGTACTGTTATTGTTGGGATGACAGCTGGATTAGAAGAAGCACGTGCTAACGGAACAGAAGATGTTGATGATGAAACAATCAACGGTTTAAGAGCTGGTTTAATGGGGCCAATCGCCGGTATTGGGGATTCCCTAGTTGTAGGAACAGTTATTCCTATTTTACTTGGTATTGCTTTAGGTATGTCTACAGGAGGTTCTCCTCTTGGAGCTATCATGTACATCATTGTATGGAACTTATTTGCTTACTTTGGAATGAAATTCTTATATTTCAAAGGATATGAATTAGGTGGAAAAGCGGTTGATTTCTTAGTTGGTCCTCAAGGAGAAGCTATAAGAGAATCAGTTACGATGTTAGGTGGTATTGTTATCGGTGCTGTATCAGCAACATGGATTTCAGTAACAACTTCATTTACGATGACCGCAGCTGGAGCTAAAAAACCTTTCATAGATTTACAAAAAACATTAGATGGTGTTTATCCAGGATTATTAACAGCTGTCTTTGTTGTTGGATGTTGGTATTTATTATCTAAAAAGAAAATGTCACCAATTAAAGTAATGTTATTATTAGTTGTTGTTGCCTTTATTGGTGTACTTGTTGGATTCTTCAATCCAGGATTATCTTATTAAAAGGAGAAAAAAGATGAATAGTCAAGAAAAACAAGGATATATAGATGAAATTAATTATCAAAAGAAAATGATTCATAATCTTATAAAATGGTTACGCAATTTGTTCTTCCTTTCCTCTCTGGGAGTCTTATTGATGTATTATTTTTCAAATATCCTATTTGTAAAAATCTTTGCAATCATATTAATAATAATATCTATATTAGCGATTATCCTTGTTGGAAAGGCTATTTACAGTGGTAAGAAAAACATAAATAAAATTGTTGATCAGTTTTCCTTCAAATATAAAAACTCTCTATAACTCATACAAAAAACCGCTTAGGCGGTTTTTATGTTATACTTTATCTGGTGATATTATGATAACAAATAAAATCAATACAATTTTAAATAACAGTCAACAAGGTGATATCGATTATACGATCTGTAACTATATTAAAATGAATTTAAAAGAAGTTGCTTTTATGTCCATTGAAGAACTTGCAAGAAAAAGCTATGTTTCAAAAGCAAAGATCTCTAAATTTATCAAAAAATTAGGTTATGATAATTATATTGCCTTTAAAGATGATTGTTTATTAGAATTAGAAATTAGAAAACAAGTAACAAATACCAACTATTTTCTTACAAAGAAGCATCTTCATGATTCATTATCTTGGATTGAAAAGAATTTAATGAAGATTGAACAAAGTCAAATCGATTACTTTGTAAGAAAAATAAAAGAAGCTAAGCATATTTATCTTTATGGAGTTGCTTATTCACATTTACTTTGTCAATATGTTCAATACGAAGGAGATCTTTTTCAAAAAAATATTCTTGTTTTAGATGAAAATGAGGTAGCTATTGATCGGTTAAAAGAGGATGATTTATTGATTGTTATTGGTGTAGAAGAAGATGCTTTAAGTAAACAATCTTCACGTTGTTTACGAAAGCTTTTAAGAAATCAAGGAAATAAACTTTTGCTTTCAACCCAATTGATTGATCAAACAATGTTGAAATCTTTTGAAGGGACTTTGCTTGTATCTATCGATCATTTAGAAATGAAAGAAAGAAGACTTCTTTTTCGTTATTTAATAGATATGTTGGTATCACGTTACTTTGAGTTAGAATGTGCTTAAGGCACATTTTTTTTATCTTGTCAAGAAAGTTTATGAAATATAAAAAAGAAAAGAAATTTATTTATTTTAAAGTAAAGTAATCCATAAGGAGGGCTTATGGAAGAAAAATTAACTATTAAACAATTATTCGCTATTTTAGCCGCAGGTTTGTTTTCTTTTTGTGGTGTTTTGATTGAAACAGCGACAAATATTACTTTTCCTACATTGATGAATGAGTTTCATATTTCAACATCACTTGTTCAATGGATGACAACGGGAAATTTATTGATGATGGGTATTATGATTCCTATTTCATCTTATTTAAAAAGAAGATTTCAGACAAAAAAATTATTTTTGATAGCAGGGTTCTTATTTTCAATAGGATTGATTGTTGATGTCTTTGCACAACAGTTTACTTTATTGCTTATAGGAAGATTTATACAAGGAGCGGGGGTAGGAATTGCACTTCCTATGATGTATAACATCATTTTAGAAGAATCACCGGAAAGACTTCTTGGTTTAATGATGGGATGTGGTTCTTTTGTGACAGCTGCAGCACCCGCTATTGGACCAACTTTTGGGGGAATTATGACACAATATTTTACTTGGCGCTATATTTTTATTTGCGTTTTACCAGTTATTGTTCTGGCAAGTTTTATAGGTTATTTTTGTATGAGTGAACAAGTAATTAATAAACATGAAAAATTTGATCTTTTAAGTTTTATAGCGGTAGCGTTAGCTTTTGTTTCTTTAATTATGGGGTTTTCTAATTTAAATCAGATAGTTGATGATTTAGTATTTGTTTTGGGTTGCTTTATTATTGGAATAATCAGTTTATATTATTTTACTAAAAGACAACTGCATATTAAAAATTCCTTAATTCGTATAGAAATATTTAATCATAAAGGTTTTACGTTTCATACTTTAGCTATTATGTTTCTACAAATGACAACACTTGGATATGGTTTATTGTTACCGACATTTGTTCAAATTGTTTTAAAACAACCAGCAACAGATGCAGGGGTCGTTTTACTTCCAGGAGCCATTGTTGGTGCTGTGTTTGCGCCAATAGGTGGATTGATACTTGATCGACTTGGTGCTAAAAAGCCAATTGTTCTAGGGTTATGCTGTAGCTTTATTGCCACATTTTGTTTCTTGTTCTTTTTTAAAAATCTTACATACCAATCATGTATCTTATTCTATTTTATTTATAGTTTAGGCATTGGTTTAATTGTTGGTAATACCATGACATCTGCGATGTCTCATTTACCAAAAAATCTACAGGCAGATGGGAATGCTACGTTACAAACATTGATGCAACTTTCAGGGGGAATAGGAACATCCATTACAGCAACTATTTTAGCGTTTGTACAACAAGGAACAAACTTATATGATGGGACAAATAGTGGTGCATTGTTTGTTTTGATTTTTTTAATGTTTAATATTAATATTGTTATTTTAAGTCAATATTTTGCTTTTAAAGGAGGAAAGAAAAATGAATTTTAATGATAAAGTGGTTGTAATTACCGGAGGAACAAGTGGTATTGGAAAGCAAGCAGCTATTGAGTTTTCAAGAAAAGGAGCCCATGTTGTTGCTTTTACTGTAGATAAAGAAGAAGTATGTAAGGAAGCTATTAAAGAAATAGGAAATGATGCATCTTATATTTATTGTGATGTTTCTAAAGAAGAAGATGTAAAAAAAGCTATTGAAGAAGTTGTTTTAAAATATGGACGTCTTGATTGTGCATTTAATAATGCGGGTATTGGACCAGATGGTGTACGTATGCCTTATGAATCATTAACAGAAATTTCTGAAAAAACATGGGATTTAGTAGTTGATGTGGATATGAAAGGTGTTTTTCTTTGTTTAAAATACGAATTATTACAAATGCAAAAACAAGGATTTGGTACAATTGTTAATACGGCTTCTATTGGAGGGTATAAAATGGCACCTGGATTTGCTGCTTATGGTCCAGCTAAAGCAGCAGTTATTGCTTTAACAGAAATGGCGGCTTTAGAAAATGCGGCATTTGGTATTCGTGTCAATGCCATTTGTCCAGGTCCAACCATGGGAACAGAACTTACCAAAAATTCACTTTCAACTAATCCTCATGAAGAAGCAATGTTGAAAGAACATGTGATTCCTATGAAAAAACTAGCGACGACTCAAGAAGTCGTGAACGCTGTCTTATGGTTAAGTAGTGAAGAAGCAAGTCATACAACAGGACAAAAACTATTTATTGATGGTGGAATGCATATTGCATAGGAGGAAAAAAGATGATTAAACATGTGTCAGTATTTACTTTAAAAGATAAAATGGAAATAAATCATTTTATTACTTTATTAGAAGAAGTAGGAAATGATTGTTCACTTATTGTAAACAGTGAAGTTGGGTGCAATATCAGTAAACAACCAGCGATAGGACCTCATTTTGGGGATATTATTCAAATTATTGAATTTAAAGATGAAGCTGATTTGAAAGCTTATCCAACTTCTAAAGAACATCAAAGATTATTAAAAGAAGGTCCAGAGATGAAAACTGTTACTGCTATCGATTATTACATTTAAAAGCCTCGTTTAAGAGGCTTTTAAATGTTTATGATAAAGTAAACTACAAAGAAGTGCACCAATCGGAACGGTTAAAATAATACCTAATGTTCCTGTAATTCCTTGAGCTATTTCAATTGCAATAAAATCAGAATTCATTAATTGAGGATATTGAATTTGATAAGCAAAAAATGCAAGTAAAATTGTCATTGAACTTCCAGTAAAAGCTAGAATCAATGTATTACACATCGTTCCAATCATATCTTTTCCAATATTAATACCAGATTTAAATAATTGTGATTTAGTAATTTGTGGATTAAGTGCCTTAACTTCATATAAAGAAGAAGCGATTGACATACCTACATCCATGACTGCTCCTAATCCAGAAATTAAGATTCCAGAAAATAAAACTTCATTAATTTTTAGTCCTGTTTGTTGAGAAATAATAATCAAGGCTTCAGCTTGATCAGTATTAAATCCTGAAATATGAATAAGCTGACTTAATACTAAAAAAGAAAGTCCACTAATAATAACACCTAGCGATGTGGCTATTACAGCTACCCAAGTTTTTATAGAAGCTCCATTAAGCATGAATAATGAATATCCGGTTGTTAAAATAACAATAAAGATAGTTGAAATAATTGGTGAAAAGCCACTAAAAATCATTGGCAGCAATAAACCTACAATGGCATAGAGAGTAAAGGCTAAACTGATAATCGTTCGCATTCCTTTTGATTTGCCAATCATTAAAATAATGATTAAAAGTAAACCTACAAAACCATAAATATATGGAGTACGATAATAATTATAAGCTGTAATTAAAGTATTATCAGATTCGGGATTATCAATACAAGCAATAAATGTTTCTCCATTTTTAAGACGTACATTATGTGTTGTTGAAAGATAATTATCGATATAAACTTTTTTATTTTTATAAGATCCATCCAGTATCTCAACATATAAACTTTGTACACCATAATATCTATTTGTTGTTTCATCTTTTTTTGATTGATCATCAATTACACGCAGTACTTTAGCTTTACTATAACTTAAAGATGACGAATTTTGAATTGCAACAGGACTATAAACCTGACTATGAAAAAAATAGACACCAAGTGTAAAAATAAAAGTAATGATGAGAAGGATAAGATCACATTTATGAATTTTTTTTAACATGATATCTCCTTATGAAAGAACCTGTTTATGATAAACAGGTCCTGTTTTAATATATATTATTTTAAATAATTAGTTTTCTTTTTTCTTTGTTTTAATAACAATGATAGCTCCAGCAATAATGGACATTGTTGAGGCGATTTCTAAAGCAAGAAGTGGAGTATCATCACCAGTTTTTACTTTAGAAGATGTTGAGTTATCTTTTTTATTTGTAGATGAAGTATTATCTTTTTTATCAGTTGTCGAAGAAACAGATTGATTTGTTTCTTTTTTAACTAATTGATCTTTAGCTTCTTTTAAAGTGTTATAAGCTGTTTCAACATCTTGATTTGTAGCATCATTCTTATTAAGAACTGTTTTAGCAGCTACTAAAGCATCTTGTAATTTAGTAAATGATTCTTTTGTATAAGTTGAATCATCGATTTGACTACATTCATTAATTAATTTTCCTAATTCTGTTTTATCAACAGTTTCAGTTGATGTTTTATTGATTGTAAAATCATCAACAACAGATAAATCAGAAGTACGATAAGTTACAATCTTTAATTGATTATCTTTAACATCTAATTTTGTAATATTTGGTGTATGTTCTTGATTTTTAACAGCAATATAATCACCACTTAAATTAGAAGTAAATTCATAATATTTACTACCACTTGCTGAGTTAGCAGTAATATAAGTAAGACCTTTAGGATCAGTGACTTCATGAATTGGATTACCATTTTGATCAAATGATTCATCTTTTAAAGCAGTTGTACCATCCATTAACATACTACGTGTATAAACGTGGTCATGTCCCATTAAAACTAAGTCAATACCATTTTGACTAAACATAGGAGCAAGAGTATCTCTTCTTGCTAAAATATCATTATCACTTGCATGAGATGCTGATGAATAAATTGAGTGATGGAAGACAACGATTTTCCATTTGATATCTTGATTATCTTTTGTTTTAGCAAGAGTATTTTTAATGAATTCTTCATGTTCAGCAGTACTTCTGTTATTTGAGTTTAAAACAAGCATTAATGCATTGTTATAAATATAATAGTAATCCCCTTGGGCATTTCCTTGACCACTGCTTCCTAAGTTGCTGACATTTGGTAAGTTAAAGTGATCATTATAAGCAGTACCTGCATAATCATGGTTTCCTACAGCATTTGCAAATGGTGTAGAGTAAACCACACTTCCTTGATAGTTAGATAGATAAGCATCGTATTGAGATTCATTTTTACCAGCTTCTACGTGGTCACCAGCATTTTGAATAAAGTGTACATCTTTAAATAATGGATTTGTATTGACTAAATCTAAAGTGTTTTTCCATCCATCTTTATCAGAGGCTAAATCACCAGAAGAACCTAATTGTGGATCTCCCGCAAATAAGAAACTAAAATCACCTTTAGATTTCGTTGTTGTTGTATAAGTATCTGACCAATGACCATTATTTCCAACACGATAAACATAAGCAGTATTTTCTTCTAAATCACTCATTGTTGCTTTATTAGCGTAATATCCATCAGCTTGTGCTTTTTCAATTTTAGAGTTTACTGTTTTCGCTTTAGCTTTAGGAAATTCATTTCCAGTCATATCTGCTTTTTTAGCAAATTGAATTTGTCCATTTGTACTATCTGTTGAAAACCAGTTTAAATTAAGTTCAGTTGGTGTACTTCCTACAGATAAAGAAATAGCTTTTAGACTTTCTCTTTCAGGTAATAAGCTTTCATCAGGATTGATTCCTAATTCATTAAGTTTAAAATATCCTTCACTGGTTTCATTACTTTTATGAATTTCAAAGGCAATAACATTTTTACCATTTGTAAGCATATCTTTAATATCTCTAAAATAGAGATTTGCAGTTTTTACACTTGAAGAAGTTTCTTTACTTCCATATCCCATGTTATCTTTATGATTACCATTTCCACCATCTTGGCTGCGGTAACCTTCATCAGGTACATTTAAGGCAGTTAATTGTTGACCGTTGATATAAACAATCACAGCATCTTTATAATTAAAACTTAAATGAATACCATTGACAGCACTTGCTTGATCAACATTAAAATAACCTCTAAAGAAATAAGCACGAGATGTTTTATTTAATGTTCCTTTTTCTGTAGAAAATTCTCCTGTTTGTTCTTTCCATTCATTGTCATTGTATTGACCATTTAAAGAAGCGTTATCGCCATCTTTATAAGTACGTGTCCATCCTGTATATTGTCCCCATTTATCTTTGGCTTGTGTACCATCGGCTGGATCAGTGTTTGTATCTAAATATTTAATTGTTGTGTCTTGATTCATGACAACAGTTCCTTTGTTGACTGTTTGATCACCTTGAAGTGCTATAACATTTGAAAAACTGTTAATAGCTAATGGTGAAACGGATGTCAATGACATCGCTGATAATACAGATAATGCAATTAATTTGTTTTTTTTGTTCATAAATTTTCTCCTTTTTCTATCGAAATTATAGAGGAGATCAGAATAATCAAAAATCAAAATAGAGTAAAAGATTGTTTAAGAAAATGTAAATTAAATTACCATTCAGTCAAAATATATGACCAAGCATTCAAAATGCGATTGACATAATGAATGAACGGTCATATAATGAACACGTAAGAGGTGATCAGTATGGATAATCAGCGCCATCAAATTATTTTAAATGAATTAGATAAAAAAGGAAATGTGACTGTAGCTTCCCTTGTTGAACTGACGGGTGCCAGTGAATCAAGTATACGAAGAGATTTAGTAGAACTTGATCATCAAGGATTTTTAAAAAGAGTTCATGGGGGTGCAACCCTTATTCCTAAGGTAACACAAACGATTGAAGATCCATTAGGAAAAAGACAATTATTAAATGCTGATGAAAAGAAAAAAATTGCAAAGTATGCAGCAGGAATGATTGAATCCAATGATGTGGTTTATTTAGATGCAGGTTCATCAACTTTAGAGTTGATTGAATATTTAGATCAAAAAGAAGCACACTATATTACTAATGGTTTAATGCAAGCTCAACAATTGACCCTTAAAGGATTTCATGTAGTATGTCTTGGTGGAGAAGTGAGAAATATTACAGGGGCATGTGTGGGTGCTAATACGATGAAGTCATTAAGTCGTTATCATTTTTCTAAAGGTTTCTTTGGAACAAATGGCATTGATTTAATGAATGGTTTTACGACACCAGATAGTGAAGAAGCTGCTATTAAGGAATTGGCTATGGAACGTTGTCAAATGAGTTATGTTTTATCGGATCATAGTAAATTTAATAAGGTATATCATGTGACCTTTGGTCAAATAAATGATGCGGTGATTATTACAGATCATTGTGAAAAAGAAATTAAAGAACAAGCGACAGTTGTGGAGGTTAGAGATTAATGATTTATACAATTACTTTTAATCCATCTTTGGATTATATTATGCATGTTGATTGTTTTGAAGAAGGGGAAACAAACCGTTCAAAACAAGAAGAAATTTATCCTGGAGGAAAAGGATTCAATGTTTCAACAATTTTAAGTCGTTTGAATCTTGAAACAACAGCTTTAGGGTTTGTTGCAGGATTTACAGGTGAAGAAATTGTTAAAGAATTAAAAGAAAGAGGATTTACTTGTGATTTATGTCAGTTAGAAAATGGTCTTTCAAGAATTAATGTGAAGATGAAAGGGGCTAAAGAAACTGAAATTAATGGAAGTGGTCCAGATATTCCTCAAGAAAAACTAGATGAATTATTTGATAAATTAAATCAATTACAAGAAAATGATATTTTAGTTCTTGCTGGAAGTATTCCATCATCATTACCTAATGATATTTATGAACAAATTATGAAAAAACTCGATCAACAAGGGATTAAAATCATTGTTGATGCAACGAATGATTTATTAAAGAAAGTATTACCATACCATCCTTTCTTAATTAAACCAAATCATCGTGAACTAGAAGAATTGTTCAATGTCAGAATTGAAAATAAAGAAGATCTTATTCACTATGCTCGAAAACTTCAAGAACAAGGAGCAATCAATGTGCTTGTTTCTCTTGGAAAAGATGGTGCTATTTTAGTAAGTGAAGATGGTCATGTTTATTATTGTGCTGGTGCTAAAGGAAAATTATTAAATAGTGTTGGTAGTGGAGATAGTATGGTTGCTGGATTCATTGCTGGATATTTAAAAGATAAAAAATATGATGAAGCTTTAAAATTAGGAAGTGCTTGTGGTGGCGCTACTGCTTTTAGCGAAGATTTAGCGGAAGCTTCCATGATTCAAGAAGTCTATAAACAATTACAAGTGGAGGAACTATAAATGAAAATCTTAGATTTATTAAAAAATGTTTCGATTGATGTTAATGCTACATGTTCAAATAAAGATGAAGCCATTGATACATTAGTTTCATTAATGGCAAAACAAGGAAACTTAAATGATCAAGATGTTTATAAACAAGGAATTTATGCCCGTGAAGAATTAAGTACAACAGGAATTGGGGAAGGAATTGCGATTCCTCATGCTCAAAGTGAAGCTGTAAATGCCCCAGGACTTGCAGCCATGGTTGTTAAAGACGGTGTCGATTATCAATCTTTAGATAATCAACCAGCAAAACTGTTCTTTATGATTGCGGTCCCTAAAACAGGTGGAAACGAACACTTACAAATTCTTGCGATGTTGTCACAAATGTTAATGGATACAGACTTTAAAGATTCTTTAATTAATGCACAAAGTGTAGAAGAATTTATGGATTTGATCAATCAAAAAGAAGCTGCACAAAAAGCTAAAGAAGAAGAAAAAGAAGAAGCGCAAAAAGAATTTACAGGAACTTATCGTTTGCTTGCAGTAACTGCTTGTCCAACAGGTATTGCGCATACTTATATGGCGGCTGAAGCTTTAGAAGAAAAAGCAAAACAAATGGGAATTACAATCAAAGTCGAAACTGATGGTAGTGGCGGAACTAAAAATGCTCCAACTGCTAAAGAAATTGAAGAATGTGAAGCGATTATTGTAGCTGCTGATAAAAATGTTGAAATGGCTCGTTTTGATGGAAAACCTGTCATTCAAGTCAAAGTGGCAGATGGGATCAATAAAGCAGAAGAGTTAATTAATGAAGCTTTAAGTGGAAATGCTCCAATCTATCATACAGATCATGCATCAACAACAGTTGAAAGTGAAAGTGATGAAAGTGTTGGTCGTCAAATCTATAAACATTTAATGAATGGTGTCAGTCATATGTTACCATTTGTTATTGGTGGAGGTATTTTAATTGCTTTAGCTTTCTTATTTGATGATTATACAATTGATCCAAGTAACTTTGGTAAAAATACACCATTAGCTGCTTTCTTTAAAACAACAGGAGATACAGCCTTTGGATTTATGTTACCAATCCTTGCAGGATATATTTCAATGTCAATTTCAGATCGTCCAGGTCTAGCTGTTGGATTTGTTGGTGGAGCCTTAGCAAGCCAAGGAAATTCAGGATTTTTAGGAGCTTTAGTAGCTGGTTTTGCAGCTGGGTATTTAATGAAGGGGTTACGTAAATTATTTGATTATTTACCAGATGCTTTTGAAGGATTAAAACCAGTTCTTTTATATCCATTCTTTGGATTATTATTAATGGCATTACTTATGACATTTATTATCAATCCACCTGTTGCTGCTATCAATACAGCTCTTACAAATGCTTTAAATTCAATGGGTGGCTCAAGTAAAGTTATTTTAGGAATGTTACTTGGTGGTATGATGGCTATTGATATGGGTGGTCCAATCAATAAAGCAGCTTATGTTTTCGGAACTGCATCGATTGCTTCAGGAAACTATGATATCATGGCAGCTGTTATGATTGGTGGGATGGTTCCACCTCTAGCTATTGCGCTTGCAACATTCTTCTTTAAAAATCGTTTTACTAAAAAAGAACAACAAACAACACTTACAAATGTTATTATGGGATTATCATTTATTACTGAAGGAGCAATTCCATTTGCAGCCTCTGATCCATTACATATCTTACCTGCATGTGTCGCTGGTTCAGCAGTTGCTGGTGCTTTATCAATGTTCTTTAACTGTACATTAATGGCTCCTCATGGTGGTATCTTTGTAATCGGTGTTATCTCTAATCCTCTTGGATACTTATTTGCCTTAGCTGTTGGTTCAGTTGTTGGAATGTTTGGTTTAGCTTTATTGAAGAAACCTTTAAAATAATAATGAATTCTAGGTGAAAACCTAGAATTTTTTTTGTTAAAAGGGGAATCCTATTTTTGAAAGGAACATATATAATGAATAATGATACAATTTTATTACTTAAAGAATGTGATTCAGGATTAAAAATGGCAATTTCTTCTTTAGATGAGGTACTCGATGTGATAAAAAATCAAAAATTCAAAGAAATCTGTATTACTTCAAAAAATAAACATCAAACTTTAAAAAATGAAGTAGATCATTTATTAAAAGAACATCATCTTCAAGAAAAAGAACCTTCATTACTCGCAAAAAGCATGTCATGGTTAAAAATGAATTTTAAAATACAAATGAATGAAGATGATCAAACAATTGCTTCACTTCTTTTTGAAGGATGTTCTATGGGAATAGAAACACTTTATAAATATTTGCATCAATATGAAAATGCTTCATCAAAAATAAAAGAAGTGACAGAAAAACTTATTGAAATTGAAAAAGAACTATCGCAAAATATACAAAATTATTTATAAATAACTACGAAACAAACTCGTTTCGTAATTTTTTTCTTAATAAACCATATGACACATCTTTTTAAATAAGATTTGAATTCATAAAATTTAAACCATAATTTTATAAGTAAAATTATGGCTTTTACATGTACAAAACTTTACACCTAATCACCAACTGTTTCAGATGGTCAATTAAGAATGTTAATAAAATGTAAGAAAAAAGTCGAAAAGTGTTGAAATCATCGGGGGGGGGGTACTAAAATTAGAATGATGGATAATATATAAGGTGGGATAATTATGAATTTTCAGGAAAAAATAGAAATATATAAAGATATTATTGTTTCTTTAGATTATTGTGTAAATGATTATTTATATATTTTAGATGTTGAAAATGATGAATATTTTATTTCACCTCATGCTGCAGTAAGATTTAAAATGGATAATGCTTATTTTAAAAATCCTGTTAAAGAATTTAAAAAATTTGTTTATTATAAAGATTATGATTTAGTTGTAGAGGATCTAAACAAGATTTTATCTGGAGAAAAGACCTATCACAATATGCAGTATAGATGGCTAAATGATGAAAGTTTACCTGTTTGGATCAATTGTCGAGGACAGGCAATTATTGAAAATCATCAAGTAAAATATTTAATTGGGTGTATTAATGAAATTGGTAAAAAACAGTATGCTGATAATGTAAGTGGATTGTTAGGAGAAGAAAGTTTTAAAAATTTTATTTATCCAATTGATGATGATTTTGAAAAGGGTTTTGTTTTAAGACTAGGAATTGATAATTTTAAGAATATTAATGAAAATTATGGATTAAAGTTTGGAGACGAGATTCTTAAACGAGCAGGAAAGTATATCAAAGATCTTTTAAATGAGTATCAAAAACTTTATCATATTGTTTCTGATGAATTTATTATATTTGATTCAAATGGGACAGTTGATGATGCAATTTATCTTTATAAAAAGATTCAAGAAAGAACACTTGATTTTATTGAGTCTACAAACTATGAAATTTATAATACTTTTTCAGCAGGAATCCTAGATTTTTATAGTCATCCAACAGCTAGTTATATTGAAATTATGAAATGGACAGAATTCTCTTTAAATAATGCAAAAGAAAGTGGCAAAAATACATATGATATTTTTGATAACTGTGATTATCAAAAATTTCAAAGAGAATCAGCGATTATTAGATATTTACACCAATCTATTGATCATGATTACGAAGGATTTGATGTGTATTTTCAACCTATAGTCGATGTAAATAAAAAAGAAGTAACACATTTAGAAACATTACTACGTTTTAAATGCGATGAATTTGGAAGAATATCACCAATGGAGTTTATCCCATTACTTGAAAAAAGTGGTCTTATTATTCCTGTAGGTAAATGGGTTTTAGAAAAAGCAATTCAAGCATGTTTATCATTAAAAAAATATCAATCTCAATTAAAAGTAAATGTTAATATTTCATATGTGCAAGTTTTAAAATCAGCGATTTTAAATGATATTTTAAGTATAATGAAAAAATATAATGTTGATCGAAATAGATTAGTTATTGAACTTACAGAAAGTGGCTTTATAGAATCAGATCGCTCTTTTGTTAATTTTTGTAATCAATTAAAAGAAAATAGTATTCTTTTAGCTTTAGATGACTTTGGTACAGGGTATTCTAACTTTCATTATTTATATAATTTAAAACCAGATTGTATTAAAGTAGATCGTGGACTTATGAAGAATGCTTTAAGTAATGATTATGAAAATTTATTATTAAAGCATATGATCGACATGGCTCATAGTGTTGGGGTCAATATGTGTATTGAAGGAATTGAAACGGAAGAAGAACTTCATAAAGTATTAGAAATGGGAAGCGACTTTATTCAAGGGTTTTATTATAGTAAGCCACTGCCTTTTAATGAGATAACAGACTATTTGAAAAATTTTAAGAAGATCATCTAGGATGATCTTTTTTTATGGGCTATAATAAAAGAAGAAAAATTAAAGGAGAAGTTTATGGAACGATTAGTTGAAATATGTTGTGGAAGTTATGAAGATGCTTTAAATGCTTATTATGGAAGGGCAAAGCGTATTGAGTTAAATAGTGCTCTTCATTTAGGTGGTTTAACGCCTTCAATAGCTTCTTTGAAATTAACAAAAAAGAATACAAATTTAAAAATTATTACAATGATAAGACCAAGAGGTGCAGGATTTTGTTATAACGATATTGAATTTGAAGTTATGAAAGAAGATGCACGTTGTATGCTTGAAAATAAGGCAGATGGGATTGCTTTTGGATGTTTAAATCAAGATGGTTCAATTAATGAAAAACAAACAAAAGAAATGATTGATATTATTAAAGAGTATCAAGGAGAGGTTGTTTTTCATCGAGCATTTGATTGTGTAGCTGATCCCTATGCTTCAATTGAATTATTGATTCATTTAGGTGTGGATCGTATTCTTACTAGTGGTTTAAAACCAAAGGCAATGGATGGAAAAGAATTAATTAAAGATTTACAAAATAAATATGGTAATCAAATTGAAATATTGGCTGGAAGTGGTATAAATGCAAGTAATGCTAGAAAGATGATGGAGGATACAGGAATCTATCAAGTACATAGTTCATGTAAAGATTGGATCAATGACCCAACAACTAAAACGCATGAAGTTTCATATGCCTATGCACCTTCGCCTCATGAAAATGATTATGATGTTGTTTCAAAAGAACTTGTTGAAAAAATTGTAGAAAGTATAAAATAGGTTTGTTATGAAAGTTAAAGATTATAGTTATGAAACTTTTCCACGATATACAGTCAACATAGATGGTGCTTTGGAATTAAAAGGAAATAAAGAAAATCTAAGATGTCGGATGAAAGATGTAGAATATCAAAAAGGTTGTATGATTCGTTTTTTATTTCCAAATACGATTTTAGATGAAGAAAGAAAATATCCATTAGTGATTCATGTACAAGGTTCTGGATGGTATAAACAAGATATGAATGATCATATTTTTGATTTTATGCCGATTGTCAAAGCAGGTTATGTGTATGCAATTATTGAATACCATGGTGCTCCTGAATATAAATATCCAACGCAAGTAGATGATGTTATAAAAGCGATTGAATATTTAAAAGAAAACTATCAAAATTATCCTATTGATTTTAAACATGTATTTTTAAGTGGGGATTCTTCAGGAGGACATATTGCCTTACTTGTGGCTTTACAAGAAAGGTATAATTTTAAAGGAATCATTGATTTATATGGAGTCACAAACTTTATGACATTTAATAATTGGTATAGTAAATATGACTGGCATGAAGAAAGAAATGTGACTGATTTTTTAGGATCATTAGATATAGAACTTTTAATGAAAGCTTCACCAATGACCTATTTAAAAGAAAATATGTCTTTACCACCATTTCTCATTCTTCATGGAGATAAAGATCATGTTGTACCTATTACCCAAAGTATAGAACTATATGAAAAACTTAAAGAATATCACTATGATGTAATCTTTGGTAGAGTTCATGATGCAGATCATGGAAGAAGTATTTTTTATAATGAAGATGTTTATCAAACAATCATTGCTTTTTTAGATAAACATCAATAACTTAAAATAAAAGAGGTGATATCTATGGAATTACATATTAAAGAATTTGAATATCAGAATATAATCAAACAACAATTTTATAGACAATTAGTTGTTTTATCTTTATATGTCTTATTATTAGTTTTTGCTTTAGAAAGTATTTTATATGGTTTTGATTATGTATGGATTATTCTTTTTGTGGCTGCTATGGCAATTATTAATTTAAATTTTAGAAGAAAGAAAAAGATATTAGGTTATGATCTTGTTTATATTGATGAAAATCATCGTTTCTTTTATAACAATCTATTCATTGAAATGAAAGATCTAGAAAATTATGTTCTTTCAAAAGAAACAATAACTTTGAATTTTATAGATTATTCTATTGTGATAGAAAAAGATGAAAATCTTTATGATTATTTAAATCAATTTGTGAAGAATAAAAAACCAATTAATGGAAAAAAACAGAGATTATTTGTTAGCTGTTTTGCACTTCTTTTTGTATTTTTCTCATTAAGTTTAGGTAATCTTGTATTAGGGAGTATTTATAGTTATATAAATCATGTTGAAATGATTTCACTTTCAACGATTCTTATACCTATTATTCAAATAACAAGTATTATACTAGGAGTCGCTCTTATCTTTTTTGTAGCGAAGAAGTTTAAAAAAGGGATAGGTCTTTATGTGAGTTTATTATTGATTGTACTTTATATTGCCTTACCTTTTATTATGGGTAATGATATTCATCGTTTAGATAATGACATGGCTTATACACGACAAAATCAAAAGCTTACACTTTATAGTCATTATAAAAAAGGTTATGGAAAATTTGAAAGACAAATAACGAATGTTTCAAATAAGGCAGAAGTGGGAAATTATCAAAGTGTGCTCTATATTTTAGAAAATCAAAAAATAGAAGTGATTTCTTTAGAAAATGAAGCTAAAAATGATAAATTCGTTTCTAAAATTAAAAATCAAACTTATTTAGAAACGTATATTTCAACACACTATACTTTAATTATTGGAGATGATAAAGCTTATTTTGAAAAAAATAGTTCACCTAAAATAGTGAAATTGCATAGAATCAATAATCATATGCTTTATTTTAAATATAAAAAGGATTATTACTTTATTTATATTTTAGAAAAACAAAAAGATATCAGAGTCTATGAGCTTTCTAATGATAGAGATTTAAAATTTTACTTTGCTCCAGACCCTTTTGAAATGTCTAACTCTCAAACAAGTAATGAGGATACAAATGAAAGTGAGTCACAAAATCAAACAGAGGAAGCAAATCAAGAAACAACAGCACAAGAAAGTGATACTACTGATTTAGAAAATGATCCAGAAAGAGTTTATTTTGAAAAAGTGTATGACCTTTTAATAGCACAAAATAAATTAGACAACCCTTGTTTTGATTATCAATATGACGCTAAAGGTTATCCTTATGCAGTTGTAAGTACAAATGATGAATATACATTATCTCTTGTATTTAATAAATATAAAAATAATGATGAAGATTATGAAATTGTTTTAGAAAAGTATATCAAAAAAAGTAGCACGCAAAGTCTTGTTGATTTTTATTTAGTGAATACAAAAACTTTGGAAGTTACAGATCAACAACGAGATTATTGGTAGGGTCAAGAATTATCTTGATCCTTTTTATTTATGTTTTATTAATGTATATACAAAGTATCTTAACACTATCTTAATACCTCCCATTTTATAATGAAAATAATGAGGGGAGTATTATGGTAGATTTTATATTAGTGATTATTTTGATAATTGTTTTGTTTATGGTATATAAACAAATGAGTTGTTTTGATGAGCTTATAGAAAGTATAGAATACCCAACAATTCTTATCATTTATGATGATCAATATCAAATAGCAAAAAAATATGAAAATGATACAATCAAATGTATACCAAAACAAGAAATATATCACTTTGAACAAAGTTATCAATATGTCATTTTATGCTGTGAAGATGATTATTATAACTTATTAATGAATTATCGTATTCATAGAGATATGTTAGATGTCCAAGTTTATTCTTTAATTGGCAAACAAAAGTATGAAGAATTATATCAAGAAAATATTGAATTGTTACAAACAATAGAAGACATAGAAAGGTTAATAAAACATTTATATGATCAAAAGAAGAACAAATGTTGAAATCATTGCATTAGGATTTGCAATTGTTATTTTAGTTGGAACGTTTTTACTTTTGTTACCTGTTTCTAGTGATCATACGGATTTTTTAGATGCGCTTTTTACAGCGACAAGTGCCACTTGTGTAACAGGTTTAGTTGTTTATGATACGGCAACACATTGGACATTGTTTGGACAAATCGTGATTTTACTTTTAATTCAAATAGGTGGTTTAGGTTTTATTACGATTGGGGTTTTTCTAGCCACTTATCTTAAGAAAAAAATTAGTTTAAGACAGAGAGGCTTGATTGAAGAAAGTGTCAATTCTTTAAAATTAGCAGGTGGGGTCAAACTTGTTAAACATATTATAAAAGGAACTTTTTTATTTGAAGGAATTGGCGCAATTATTTTAAGTCTTGTTTTTATAGAAGATTTTGGTTTATTAAAAGGTATTTATTTAGGAATCTTTCATGCGATTTCTGCTTTTTGTAATGCAGGATTTGACATACTTGGAATAATAGAACCTTATGGTTCATTAACTCCTTATGCTTCTAATATAATTGTTAATATAACAATTATGGCATTGATTATTATAGGAGGTCTAGGATTTATTGTTTGGCAAGATATTTATGAAAAAGGGTTTAAGTTTAAAAAATATCTTTTACAAACAAAAATCGTTTTAATAATGACAATTATTTTAATTGTTGGCGGAGCCGTATTATTTTATTTATTTGAATGTCAAAATTCACTTTCTTCCTTGTCTCAAGAAGAAAAGATTTTAGCTTCATTTTTTCAATCTGTGACTTGTCGTACAGCTGGTTTTAATACAGTTGATGTTTCTCATTTAAAACCTTCAACAAGTTTATTAATGATGTTTTTAATGTTTGTTGGTGGTAGTCCTGGGTCAACAGCTGGAGGTATTAAGACCACGACTTTTGCAGTTTTGACTATTTTTGTATACGCTACAATGACCAATAAAAGTGAAGCCAATGCTTTTAATCGTCGTTTTGATAGTAAAACGATAAAAAAAGCATGTTCCGTTTTTTTAATAAATTTTATATTTATTTTTATAAGTGCAATTGCACTTTTTGACATGCAACCTCAACTTCCAATGCAAGATGTTTTTTTTGAAATCTTTTCAGCACTTGGAACAGTAGGAATTTCAACAGGGATTACAAGACAACTGACAATGCTTTCTAAAATTGTGATTGTTTTATTAATGTATTGTGGTCGAGTAGGAAGTTTAACTTTAGCTTTAAGTCTTTCAAGAAAAAAGAAAATTTCAAATTGTAAAAATCCAGTAGAAAAAATAGCTATTGGGTAGGAGGAGTTATGAAAACAGTATTAATTATAGGAATGGGACGTTTTGGTCACCATCTAGCAAGTAATATGATTTCACTTGGAAATGAAGTGATGATCGTAGATAAAGATGAATCTCGTTTAGAAGATCTAACAAAATTGATTTCGAATATTAAAATAGGGGACTGTACAAATGAAGATGTTTTGCAAAGTTTTGGTGTCGCTAATTTTGATATTTGTTTTGTTTGTATTGGAACAAATTTCCAAAGTAGTTTGGAAATTACAAGTTTGCTCAAAGAATTAGGAGCCAAGTATGTTATTTCACAAGCAACAAGAGATATACACGCTAAATTTTTATTAAAAAATGGGGCGGATGAGGTTATTTATCCTAATCGTGACAGTGCTGAAAAATTAGCAGTGCGTGTAAGTAATGATAATTTGTATGATTATGTTGAATTGGATAATGAATATTCTATTTATGAAATTCCTGCATTACGTCAATGGTTAGGAAAAACAATTAAACAAATTAATATTCGAGCAGCTTTTCATATTTATATCATAGGAATCAAAAAAGATAATAAAACAGATTTTTTACCTTCGGTAGATTATGTTTTTAATATAGAAGATCATCTTTTAGTTATAGGAAAGAAAAAAGATGTTGATATGATTCTAAAATGTATGTCATGATGATCTTGGTGATTTTATGAAAGAAAAATTAAGGTATTTAGTTTATTTTGGTATTATTATTTCGATTGAATTATTTTGTTCATTTACTTTAAATTCAATGGGAATTAGGAAAGAAAATATTTTAATGGTATTTATTGTAGGAGTTTTATTAATTGCTACATTTACTAAAGGATATTTTTATGGTTTATTAGCATCTATTATTAGTGTATTATGTTTTAACTTTTTATATATTGATCCTAACTATGATTTTCATATTAGTGATCCTAATGATTTTATGCTTATTCTTTTCTTTTTGATGACTTCTGTTATTGCCTGTAGTTTAACGGATCGTTTTCAAAAACAAATTATTATTTCTAAAAAGAATGAAAGTATTTCTAAACAATTATATAGCTTATCAGAAAGATTATTGAATGTTTCAGGTATCGAATATATTTTATTAAAAGGAAATCAATATATTGAAGAAAGTATTCAAATAAAAACAAATATTTCCTTGGAAATAAAAGAAGAAAGTAAAAATGTAATTCCTATTATAGGAATGAATCGAGTTTTAGGAAGTATTGAAATATTAAGTCATCAAGGACTCAATGAAGATCAAATGATTATCATTAAAGCAGCTGCTAACCAATTAGGAAATGCTTTAGAAAGAGAACTTACTTATTTAGAACAAGAAAAAATAAAGGTAGCGATGGAAAGAGAACATATGCTTAACAGTATGTTAAGAAGTATCTCACATGATTTAAGAACACCACTTACAGGAATCGTTGGAGCAAGTCAACTCATGATGAATCAAGATCATCTTAAAAATGAGGATGTTTATTCACTTGCAAAAGACATACATGATCAAGCACATTGGCTTACTCAAATCGTTGAAAATATTTTAAACATGTCTAAAATAGAAAGTGGAAATTTAGTTTTACATAAAAACTTAGAAGTTGTAGATGATTTGATTTATGAAGCAATACAACATTTACCTGAATTAGAAAAAAGAAATGTGGTTGTAGATGTACCTCAAGATTTATTATTTATTAATGTAGATGGTAAATTAATGGTTCAAGTATTTATTAATATTTTAAATAATGCAATCAAGTATACAAAAGAAAAAGATCAAATTACGATTCATGTAAAGAAATTAGAAGATGAAGTACAGTTTATGATTAAAGATACAGGATCTGGAATTTCTAAAAATATTTTAGATCATATTTTTGAAGAATTTGTAACAGATACCAATGTTTCTAATGATAGTCAAAAAGGAATTGGTTTAGGGTTAGCTATTTGTAAAGCAATTATTCAAGCTCATGGTGGAAAAATTTGGGCTAAGAATGAAAAAGATGGAGCATGTTTTATTTTTACTATTCCTAGTGATAAGGAGTTGAATGTATAATGAATGATTTAATTATGATTGTAGAAGATGATCCATATATTTCTCATTTTTTGCAAATGTCTTTTGAACAAGAAGGATATCGTATATTAATGACAACAAAGGGTCATGAAGCATTAAGTCTTTTTTATAGTCATCAACCTGATATCGTTATTTTAGATTTAGGTTTACCAGATATTGATGGTCTTGAAGTAATTCAAGAAATTAGGAAAATTTCTTCAAAACCTATTATTGTTGTTTCTGCACGATTAGAAGAACAAGAAAAAATCAAAGCACTTGATTTAGGGGCAAATGATTATGTTGTAAAACCATTTTATATGGGAGAGCTTTTAGCTAGAATTAGAGTTGCTAAAAGATTATCTAAAAAAGAAGATGAAGAAATAAAGAAATATCAAAAGGATTATTTAGATGTTGATTTTATTTCTAGAAAGGTATTAATAGATCAAGAAGAAATTCATTTAACACCGATTGAATTTAATCTTTTAAAGCTTTTAATTGAACATCGTGGTAAAGTATTAACACATAATTATATTCAAAAAGAAATTTGGGGTTATCAAGATCATTCTAATCAAAATGCATTAAGAGTATTTATGGCTACTCTTCGTCGAAAAATAGAAAAAGATACGAATCATCCTCATTTTATTGTCACAGAAGTAGGTGTTGGTTATTATTTTAAAGATTAACAAGGGAAACCTTGTTTTTTTATTTCCTAACAATTAGGAAACACAATTAATGTTGTGTAAAAAAAATTACTGTTATAATGATAATAAATGGAGGAAAAAAGATATGTTAAATGATCGACAAATGCATGTAATTGATCTATTGAATGATAAAAAATGGATTACTGGAAAAGAGATGGCGCATATTCTAAATGTTACAGATCGTACGATACGTAATGATATAGAGAATATTAATCAATTTTACGATTGTTTGTTAATTAGTGCTGATAAAAGGAAAGGTTATCATATTGATCAAACACTTTTATCAAAACAAGATATTGAACCCAAGGAAATTATTCCACAAACATCACATGAAAGATGTGTTTGGTTAATACAGGAATTATTGTTTAAAGAAAGTGAAATTAACTTAATTCAATTGCAAGATCGAGTTTTTATTAGTGGATATTCGATAGATAATGATTTAAAGAAAATTAGAAGAATGATTAGTAGTTATTCAAGTTTAAAAATTGTTCGTAATAAAAATACAATTTATCTAGTAGGAGATGAAGCAGATAAAAGAAAACTTTACAAAGATTTGCTGACAGAAGAAACTAAAGGGAATTTTATGAATTTAAATTCTATTGCTGATTTATGGGAAAATTTTGATTTATTAGAAGTTAAAGATATATTAGAAGAAGTTTGTGAAATGAATGATTACTATATTAGAGATGTGAGTTTTCCTATGATTATGATACATGCAGGTGTTTCAATAGAAAGAATTATTAATCATAACTATATTGAAGATAAAACTTATAATGAAAAACTGAAGGATAGTTTAGAATATAAGGTGGCGAAAGATTTTTTTTCAAAAGTTTCGCAAGTGATACATATACCCGTTATTGAAGATGAAGTGGTTTTATTTTCGTATCTTTTATTGGGGAAAAGTGGAAAATTCTATAATAGAAATAGAAAAGAAAGTGAAAATTTGAAATATATTTTTTATACAATTATAGATAAAATAAAGGAATATTTTGGTATAGATCTTTCAAATGATTATGATTTAAAACTTGGATTAATTACACATTTACAGTCTTTATTGGAAAGACAAGTGAATAATGTTAAAGTTACAAACCTTTATTTAAAGGAAATTAAAAGAAAATACCCTTTGGTTTTTGAAATGGCAGTACATTCTGGTGAGGTTATTACTGAATGCACAGGATACACTATTAACGAAAACGAGCTGGCATTTCTTGCTTTACATTTGGGAGCAGCTTATGAAAGAAGCCAAAGTATGTATCGTCATCGGGGAATAGTCATCATTCCTCACAATCAAATGTTATCTATACCTTGTGTAGAAAAATTAAAAAATAGATTTGGGGAGAGAATGGAAATTCTTGAGATATTTCATTTTTTTGAAGAATTGCAGGTTGAACAATGTCAACCAGATTTCATTTTAACAACAGTTCCCTTAAAACATCAACTTGACATACCAACTCTTCAAATAACTTTATTTGTAAATAACGAAGATGAAAGTAAAGTATTTCAGCTTCTTAATGAATTAGATAATAAGCTTTATCACAATGATGTGGTGAAGATGTTAAAAAAACTTATTAAAAAAAATTTATTTCATGTTCATCAAACATTTCATGATACAACAGAAATTTTAAATTATTTATGTGATGAATTGATAGATAATGATTTAGCTACAAAAGCATACAAAGAAGATGTTTTTAAAAGAGAAGCAGTCTCAGCAACCTCATTTATGTATGGTTTTGCTGTTCCACATTCTATAGAAGTATCTACCAAAAAATCATGTATTTCTGTATTGATTTTAGATAGAAGTGTGAAATGGGGAGAATTTGATGTGAAATTTATTATTTTATTGGGAATTAGAGAAACAGATAATCATTTATTAAAAATATTTTTTGATTGGTTATCAAGTATTGTCGCTAATTCAAAGAAATTTGAACAATTATTAGAAGTAAATAATTATGAAGAATTTATGAAAGAAATTATCGCTTAGGAGCTAATGAAGATGACAAAAAGAAATATATATATAAATGCACCTTTAACAAGAAGAGTGCTTAGTTATTTTATTGATTGGTATTTAGGAGCACTTTGTGCTGCTTTTCCAATTGCTGTGGTTTCACAAAAATTGTATGGAACAATGTTAAAACAAAATTTATTAAAAATTCAACAACCTTATGGATTTATTGCGGGGATTATAGGAGTAATTTTTGCTTTGTTTTACTACATTTATATTCCTTTCTTTGTTTATAAAGGACAGACTGTAGGAAAACGAATATGTAAAGTTAAAATTATTCAAAATAATAATCAAGAAGTATCGTTAAAATTATTGGTTTTAAGACAAGGTTTAGGAATGATTGTAATTGAAGGTATTTTTGTGAGTGCAAGTGCATTGTGGCATCAACTTGTTTCTTTATGCATACACGTAAATATTGTTTCAATGATGATGTATGTTGGGTTTGTTGTGGGAGGAATAAGTACGTTGATGATTATTTTTACCAAGGAACATCGTGCAATACATGACTATATAGGAAATACAAAGGTTGTAAGTGTTTGATTTCCTATTGCTAGGAAACGTCTCTATCAGCCTAAAGATAAAGAAATATTTATAATAATAGATGTAAAGATATTGGAGGAACAAAAATGGACAATTTAGAGTTAGTTAGTTTTCAAATTATTTCTGCGGTAGGTGTAGCAAAATCATTTTATATTGAAGCAATGAAAATTGCTGAAAAAGGTGATTTTGATTTAGCTAAAGCAAAAATAAAAGAGGGAGATCAGGAATTTGTAAAAGGACATGAAGCACATGCAGGTTTGATACAAAAAGAAGCAAATGGTGAAAAAGTTGTACCAAATATTTTATTGATGCATGCAGAAGATCAACTTATGTCTGCTGAAACAATTAAAATGATGGCTCTTGAAATTATAAAATTGAACCAACGTCTTTATTCGTTAGAAAAATAAGAAGGGAGAAGGAGAATGAAAAAAATTTATTTATTTTGTAGTGCAGGAATGTCAACAAGTATGTTAGCGAGTAATATGCAAAGTGTCGCTAATGCACACAATTTGCCTATTAAAGTGGCAGCTTTTTCACACAATAAACTTGAAGAAATTATAGAAAAAGATACCCCTGATTGTATTTTACTAGGTCCACAAGTGAAATATATGTATGAAGAAACAGTTGAACAATTTGGAAATACAGGTATTCCTATTGCGGTCATTGATCAAGCGGATTACGGTATGATGAATGGTGAAAAAGTGTTAAAATCAGCAATTAAACTGATTAAATCAAATAAAAAATAGAAAGAGGACAAGTCTTATGATGAAAAAACTTGAAAAAATACTAATGCCTCTAGCGGAGGCGATTGGGAGAAATAAGTACCTCATGTCAATTCGTGATGGTTTTCTTGTTTCAACTCCATTATTAATTGGAGGTTCTATCTTCTTATTGATAGCGAACTTTCCAATTCAAGGTTGGATTAATTTTTTAGAAACAACTGTGGTTAATTCTTCAACAGGACAGACATTAGCATCTTTTATTTCAAAACCAGCAGGGGCTACTTTTGATATTATGGCAATCTTTGCTGTAATTGGTATAGCGTATTCCTTTGCTGGAAAAATGAATACAAATAAGATATTTGGTGCAGCCGTTGCCGTTGTTTCATGGTTTTTAATTATGCCATATTCAATTAGCGGTAGTGTTGATGTGGCAGGTAAAGCAGTTGATGTAAGTTTAAGTGGTATTCCTTTAGGTTGGGTAGGATCAAAGGGTATTTTTGTCGGAATTATGTGTGCTTTTTTATCAGTCCATATTTATACATATGTGGAACGTAAAGGTTGGACAATTAAAATGCCAGCAGGTGTTCCACCTACAGTTGAAGAATCATTTGCTGCGTTAATTCCAGCGGCGATGGTAATGATCGTATTCTTTACAATTAACTTATTATTTGGTTTTTTAGGTACAAATGTATTCCAAATTATTTTTGAATTTTTACAAACACCATTATTAAATTTAGGAGATACATTAGGAGCAATGGTTGTTGCTTATATTTTCTTACATTTATTTTGGTTCTTTGGAGTAAATGGTGGTTCGGTTGTTGGTGCCGTATTCAATCCAATTTTACAAACATTATCAGCAGGAAATATTGCTGGTGAACATCATATTATTTGCCAACAATTCCAAGATTTATTTGCTACTTTTGGTGGAGCAGGATCTACTTTATCATTAGTTATTGCGATGCTTTTATTCTGTAAATCAAAACGTATTACAAATTTAGGTAAACTCTCTTTTGTTCCTGGTATTTTTGGAATTAATGAACCAATTGTTTTTGGATTACCAATTGTATTGAATCCAACATTATTAATACCTTTTGTATTAGTTCCAACAGTGAATATTGTTATTTCATATTTTGCAATGGCTATGAATTTAGTACCAATTTGTTCTGGAATTAATATTCCTTGGACAACACCAATTGTTATTTCTGGTTTCCTTGCAACAAATTGGGCAGGAGCTCTTTTACAAGTGTTGTTATTAATTTTAGGAATCTTTATCTATATGCCATTTATTAAAATAATGGATAAACAATATCTTGAAGAAGAAAATAATATGCAAAATGATGAAGAAGAAGAGGATGATATTTCATTAGATGATCTTTCATTTGATGATTTGTAGGAGATGAAAATTTATGAAAATAATCATGATTTATGACCAAATTCAATCAGGTGCTGGTATTAAAGACGATCATGATATTCCTTTAGGAGCAAAAAAGGAAGCTGTTGGTCCGGCAGTTATGATGGAACCATTTTTAAAGAAAGTAGATGGAAAAGTCGTGGCATGTCTTTATTGTGGAGACGGGACGTATCTAAAAAATCCTGACGAAGTAAGTCGAAAATTATGCGCAATGGTGAATAAATTAAAACCTGATGTTGTAATGTGTGGTCCTTGTTTTAATTATTTGAATTATGGAAAAATGGCAGCAAGAATTGCTTACGATATTAATCAAAATACATCTTCTAAAGCAATTGCGGCCATGTCAGATGATAATCAAGAAACGATTAACGAATATAAAGATAAATTATGTATTATTAAAACACCTAAAAAGGGTGGTATAGGTTTAAATGAGTCTTTAGAGGGAATGTGTGTTCTTGCAAAGGCTCTTTACCAAGAAAAAGAAATTGAAGAATTTAAAGAAAAATTTTGTTTTTAGGATGCTGTTTAGCATCCTTTCTACTAGGAGGAAAGAAAATGTGGGGAATAATAGCAACATGGCGTATGGCTGTTGAAGGAATTAGTGAAGCAAGCCATATTTTACAAGAAAAAGGAGATGCAGGAGATGCAATAGAAACAGCAATAAAAGCAGTTGAAGATTTTCCTTATTATAAATCAGTTGGTTATGGAGGACTTCCTAATGAAGAAATGGAAGTAGAGTTAGATGCAGCTTATATGGATGGAAATACATTAAGTATTGGAGCAGTTGCGGCTATTAAAGATTTTGCAAATCCGGTATCAATTGCTAGACGCTTATCTAAAGAAAAAGTAAATAATATTTTAGTTGGAGAAGGGGCTGAAAAATTTGCTCATAAAGAAGGCTTTGAACGTAAAAATATGCTTACAGACCGCGCTAAAATTCATTATAGAAATAGAGTGAAAGAAGTCCGTGAACAAGAAATAAAACCTTATGCAGGACATGATACAGTTGGTATGGTATGTCTTGACCAACAAGGGAAAATGACATCAGCAACTTCAACAAGTGGTTTATTTATGAAGAAAAAAGGACGTGTTGGAGATTCACCAATAGCGGGTTCAGGATTTTATGTTGATTCAAGTGTAGGTGGAGCTTCAGCAACTGGATTGGGAGAAGATCTAATGAAAGGATGTATTTCTTATGAAATCGTTCGCTTAATGGCAGAAGGTATGCACCCTCAAGCAGCTTGTGAAAAAGCAGTTAATCAACTTGATCATCGTTTAAAAGAAAGAAGAGGTCATGCAGGGGATCTATCGTTAATTGCAATGAATAATAAAGGAGAATGGGGAGTTGCAACTAATATTGAAGGATTTTCATTTGCGGTGGCAACGGAAAATCAAGAACCAATTGTTTATCTTACAAAAAATAAAGATGGAAAATGTATTCATGAAGTTGCAAGTCAAGAATGGCTTGATCATTATATGAAAACAAGGATGGCACCTTTAGAGGAAAAATAGTATGGAAGAAGAAATTATAAAAAAAATAGATATGCTTTCTTTAAGAATGATTGAGGATATTAAAACGATTGTAAAAATGCCAAGTGTTGAAGGAACTTTTCAACAAGGGGCACCTTTTGGTAAAGATATTGCTTTAACACTTGACAAGGTTTTAGAAATTGCTCAATCTTTAGGGTTTGAAACAAAAAATTTAGATCATTATATAGGATATGCACAATATGGTAAAGGTGAAGATTATATTGGCATTATTGGACATTTAGATGTTGTACCTACAGGTTTAGGTTGGAAACATCCCCCATTTAGTGCGTATGAAGAAGATGGATATATTTATTCACGAGGAATATTAGATAATAAGGGTCCAATTATGACATGCTTGTATGCATTATATGCGATTAAAGAACTAAATATTAAACTTCATAAGCCTGTAAGAATTATTTTTGGCTGTGATGAAGAAACTGGATTTAAAGATTTAGAGTATTATTTAAAACATGAAAAGCCGCCAGTCATGGGGTGGACACCGGACTGTAAGTATCCTGTGGTTTATGCAGAAAGAGGAAGAGCTGTTATTGAAATAAGTGCTAAAGAAAAACAAGTTGATGAATTTTTTTTGTTTATTAATAACTATTTTTTAAATGCTAATACAAATGCAGAAAAACTCGGTTTAGATTTTAAAGATGAAGAATTTGGTATAAATGAAATGCGTAATTTTGTATTGAAACATGAAAAAAGTAAACTTGTTTTTTCGGTCACATTTTCTTATCCTGCAAATATGACGCTAGAAACAATTGTTGAAACAATTAGAGAAAAAGCAAAAAACATGGAAGTAACATGTGTTCAACATTATTTTCCTGTAAAATTTGAAAAAGATTGCCCAATGGTTTCTTTGTTGTCTAAGGCTTATGAAAAAATAACGCATTTAGATGGAACACCTGTTACCACTACAGGAGGAACTTACGCTAAATTAATGCCTCATATTGTTCCTTTTGGTCCAAGTTTTCCGGGTCAAAAAGGTATTGGACATCAACCAAATGAATGGATGAAAATTGAGGATTTGAATACAAATGCAAAAATATATGCATTAGGAATTTATTATTTAGGAATGTTATAGGAGAGAGTATGGAAAGAATAATCGAAATATGTTGTGGAAGTTATGAAGATGCTTTAAATGCTTATCATGGTGGAGCAAAACGCATTGAACTTAATAATGCTTTACATTTAGGCGGTTTAACACCATCTCTAGCAACTTTAAAACTTACAAAAAAGAATACAAACTTAAAAGTAATTACGATGGTAAGACCAAGAGGAGCAGGATTTTGTTATAACGAGATTGAATTTGAAGTGATGAAAGAAGATGCAAAGTCTTTATTAGAAAATGGAGCCGATGGAATAGCTTTTGGTTGTTTAAATAAAGATGGTTCTATTTGTATTAAACAAACAAAAGAAATGATAGAAATCATAAAAAGTTATCAAGGAGAAGTTGTTTTTCATCGTGCATTTGATTGTGTTGAAGATCCCTATACTTCGATAGAATTATTAATTGAATTAGGAGTGGATCGTATTCTTACAAGTGGGTTAAAACCTAAAGCAATAGATGGAAAAGATCTAATTAAAAATTTACAAGAAAAATATGGAAGTCAAATTGAAATTCTTGCAGGAAGTGGCATGAATGCAAGTAACGCCAAAGAAATGATGAAGTATACAGGAATTTATCAAGTTCATAGTTCTTGTAAAGATTGGGTCAATGATGCAACAACACACAGACATGAGGTCTCTTATGCTTATGCCCCTGTTCCTCATGAAAATGATTATGATGTTGTCTCTAAGGAATTAGTTGAAAAAATTGTGAAAAGTATATATGATAAAAAAACTAAATAAAAATAAAAAAGCAAGAACATTGGTAACGTTTCTTTGTGTTTTGATTTCTGCGTTAAGTCAAGCGTATGTCATTCAAGTCTTTATTCAACCTGCAAATTTATTATCAAGTGGATTTACAGGGGTAGCTATTCTTATTGAGAAAATTACTTCTACTTATTTTGGCTTTTCGTTTTCAACATCATTAGGCATGATTGTTTTAAATGTACCGGTTGCTATTTTATGCTATAAAAATATTAGCCCTAGATTTACACTTTTTTCATTACTACAAGTATTTTTAGCGAGTTTGTTTTTAAAAGTGTGTCAATTTCAACCTTTATTTAATGATATTTTATTAAATATTACTTTTGGGGGAGTTTCCTATGGATTAATGGCAGTTCTTGTACTTAGAGGAAATGCTTCCACTGGAGGGACAGATTTTATTGCTCTCTATATTTCTAATAAAAAGGGTAAATCTATATGGGAATATGTTTTTGTTTTTAATACTCTAATTCTTATGATATTTGGATCAATGTTTGGTTGGATCCATGCAGGATATTCTATTTTATTTCAATTTATTTCAACAAAAACAATCGATTCTTTTTACCATCGTTATGAACGTGTAACATTACAAATAACAACAAAAAAATCAAAAGAAATTGTAGAGGCCTATATCCAATATTATCGTCATGGTATTTCTTGTGTTGAGGCTATTGGAGGATATTCAAAACAGCCAATGAATTTATTACATACAGTGGTTTCAAGTTATGAAGTCCAAGATATTATAGACTTAATGAAAGATGTGGATCCTGATTTGATAGTTAATGTTATAAAAACTGAAAATTTTTATGGTGGTTTTTATCAACAACCAATAGAATAAAAACTTATTTTTTATATATCCAAAATAGAAAAAATATTTTTACTACTGCTAATAATAAGTCTGTTATCTTTCTATTGTTTCTTAAAAGATTATTCGTTATATTATAAAGAGTAAAGAGATGAGGAATAATTATGAGTGAACAAATACATAAAAGAAGAAAAAGATATAAAGGAACACATCCTAGAAATTTTGAAGAAAAATATAAAGAATTAGATCCAGAAATGTATCCTGAAACGATTGAAAAAGTAATTTCTAAAGGAAGTACACCTGCAGGAATGCATATTTCTATTATGGTAGATGAAATATTAGAGTTTTTAGATATTCAACCAGGACAAGTTGGTTTAGATTGTACGTTAGGTTATGGTGGACATACATCTAAAATGTTAGAAAAATTAGATGGACAAGGTCATGTTTATGGATTAGATATTGATTCGATTGAAATTGAAAAGACAACACAAAGACTTAGAAATAAAGGATTTGATGAAAATCTTTTTACATCTATTTTAACGAACTTTAGAAATATTGACGAAGTAAGCGAAAAATATGGACAATTTGATTTTGTTTTAGCAGATTTAGGTGTATCATCAATGCAAATTGATAATCCAGAAAGAGGTTTTTCTTATAAAAAAGATGGACCTTTAGATTTAAGATTAAATCCTAAAGCTGGAAGACCCGCTTCTCAGATATTAAAAGAGTTATCTAGAGAAGATTTAGAAAATATTTTATTAGAAAACTCTGATGAACCTTATGCTGATATTTTAGCTAAAAACATATATTCTTTTATTCGTTCAGGAATGGAAGTAGAAACAACACGTCAACTTTATAAAATCATTGATAAGACATTAAATTTTATTGAAGATAAAAATAGAAAAGATATTGTTAATAAAACAGCAGCTCGAGTTTTTCAAGCTTTAAGAATAGAAGTCAATCAAGAATTTGAAGTTTTATATGAATTTGTTGAAAAACTACCTTATATTTTAAAACCAGGAGGAAGAGTAGCTATTTTAACTTTCCATTCAGGTGAAGATCGTATTGTTAAAAAGGCTTTTAAGGAAATGAAAAATAGTGGTGTTTATGAAGATGTATGTCGAAATGTAATACGACCAACTAAAGAAGAATGTCATCGAAATTCAAGAGCTAAATCAACAAAAATGCGTTGGGCAATTAAAGCTAAATAATAAAAGGAATAATGATTTTTGGTCATTATTCCTTTTTTTTAATAAGCTCAAATATTTCTTGATAGAGAGGAAAGAGTTTTTTGTCTTTATGTATAACAATATGATACGTTCTTTGTATTTGAAAATCATTATTTTTTAAATAAGTTATTTCTTTTGATTCTTTAACTAAAGAATAAGGAAGAATCGTAAAACCATCATTTTGTTTAACAAGTTCAATTAAAGCATGAGGATTTGTACATTCAATAGTTGGCACAATATCTAAATCATGACTTATAAAATAACTATGAACAAGTTCATAAATAGAACTTCCTTTTTCACGTGAATAATAATCAAAATGTTCTAATTCTTTTAAATCTTTTACTTTTAATAAAGGATGCTTTTGATGAACAACAATAACAAGTTCATCTTGATAGAAAGCAATTTTTTTTAATTGATGAAGCGGTGTTGTTTCAATTAAAGCAAAATCAAGTTCATTTTTTAAAAGTAAATTTTCTATATATTCAAGATTATTAACGATAATATGAAAATGAATAGTTGGATAAATCATTTTTAATTTTTTTAATAATTGAGGTAAAAAAACTTGTGCCATAGTGACACTACAACCAAAAGAAATATTTTCTACATGATCTTCATACATTTCATTTTCCATATTTTCAAGAGATGAAAGAATCTGTAATGAATGATTATATAAAAGATGAGCTTTTTTTGTAGGATAAATTTGACGGTTCATACGATCGAATAAGGGTGTTTGATATTTTTCTTCTAATTCTTTAATAGCTAATGAAACAGAAGGTTGGCTAATGTGTAATTCTTTGGATGCTTTAGTAATACTTTGATTTTGATAAACACTCATAAAGATTTCTAGATGTCTAAATGTCATAACGCCTCCTTATATAGGTAAATACCTATGTATAATATAATTATATAATATTTTACAGATGAATCAATGTGTATTAAGATGAAATAGGTGATAGAAATGAAGGAAAAAAGGAAATTATTAATGGAATTGTTTACCTCTACACTTTATTTATCAGCATTTACTTTTGGTGGAGGTTATGTGATTGTTTCTTTATTAAAAGAAAGATTTGTGGATCAACTTCATTATATTGATGAAAAAGAAATGTTGGATTTAGTAGCGATTGCACAAAGTGCTCCAGGAGCAATAGCTGTTAATGGAGCGATTGTTTTAGGATATAAAATGGCAGGAATTTTAGGGATTATTGTTTGTGTGATAGGGACAATTATTCCTCCTATTGTGATTATTAGTGTGATAGCTTATTTTTATAAAATATTTATTACGAATAAAATCATAAGTGCGATGTTACTTGGAATGCGTGCAGGAATTGGAGCAATTATTGTAAGTGTTGTTTATGATATGGCTTTAAGTGTCATGGATGAACATCAAGGTAGAAATATCTTAATTATGATTGTCTCATTTGTTTTGAATTATTTCTTTAATATTAATATTATGTACATTATTTTAGGATGTATTTTACTTGCTATTATTGATTTAGTGATGAGGAGGAAAAAAGCATGATCTATTTACAATTATTTTGGGCATTTTTCCAAATAGGACTCTTTAGCTTTGGGGGTGGTTATGCCGCTTTACCACTTATTAGTCAACAAGTAATCTCCACCTATCATTGGATCAGTCAGAATACATTTACGGATCTTATTACGATTTCCCAAATGACACCAGGACCCATTGCGGTCAATTCTTCAACATTTGTTGGACAATATGTAGCTCATTTACCCGGTGCTCTTATTGCCACTTTTGGTTGTATTTTACCTTCATGTATCATTGTTTCATTACTTGCTTATTTTTATGTAAAATATAAAGATATGAAAGTAATGAAAACAATTTTAGCTTATTTAAGACCAGCAGTTGTTTCAATGATTGCGATTAGTGGAATCAGTATTTTGATTTCTTCATTTTTTAAAGATTCATTAATTGGTATTTCTTATATAAGATACCATGCAATTATTGTTTTTATCATCTGTTTGCTTTTACTTAGAAAATATAAGTTAAATCCAATTCTAGTTATGGTTCTTGCAGGAATCAGTGAAGTAGTTATTCAAATAATTTAGGAGGAAAGAGAATGTATATTTATTATCCAAGTTGTAACTTTGCTACAATGCATCTTCAAACAGCAAAAAAAGTAAGAGATTATTTTGAAAAACAAATGCCGATTGCAAGATGTTGTAAAATTGATAAAAGAGAATTTGAAAAAGGCGATATTGGTTTATATGTATGTCAAGCTTGTAGAAAGCAAATAGAGAATCAAGTAAAGACTATGTCTGTTTGGGAATATTTTGATCAATTAGATAATTTTGATTTTCCTGATTATCATGGACAAAAAATGTATTTACAGGATTGTTTTCGTGATAGAAATCATCCTGAAGTACATCAAGCTGTTAGAAATCTTTTAAAGAAAATGAATATCGAAGTTATTGAAATGAAAAATAATAAAGACAATTCTATTTTTTGTGGAACACTCCATTATGAATCAAAAGCGTTAGATGATACACATTTATCACATTATCCTAAAGATGTACAAGAAAAATACATGCAAGAATATGTTCAACAATTTGATAATAAGAAAATTATTTGTGTTTGTAATCGATGTTTAAAAGGAATTCTTTTAGGAAAAGGAAATGGTGTTCATTTATTAGAATTGTTATTTAATAAATAGATTAAATTAAAAACAGGCTTATTAGGGAATTCCCAAGCCTGTTTTTAGATTGAATTTTGATGAACATAATTTGTAATTTCACCAAGATTGATTTCTTTGAGTTTTTGTTTATATTGATTTTCAGCAGCATCTAAATGATTGATAATGATATCTTCTGTATGTTGAATATTTAATGCTGGGTCAAAGACTTTATCAACTAAATGTGTAGTTTCAATAAATTTTTCTTTTCCTTCAATTGCTTCAAAAATATCTAAAAAAGAAATATCATTCATTTTTTTGTTTAAAATAAAACCACCTAGCTTACTTGCCTTAGAGGTAATAAGACCAGCTACTACAAGTTGTCTAGTTACTTTTTTTAAATATGAATCAGAAACATCTAACATTTTACTTAATTCATGACTTTTAAGTGGTCCTTCACTTGTACCAATAAGCAATAAAATACAAATTGCTTGTTCAAAACTTTTTCTAATTCTCATTGTAATCCCTTCCCTTTTTTTATTATAACTAATTTTTTATATTTTGTATGTAAGAATATTGACATTTATATTGAAAAAATTATAATACTCTATAGACATTATATATCTATGGATGTAAAATGTCTATAGAGGATAGAAAGAAGGATATTTATGATTAAGCAAGAGTGGAAAAACATTTTAAAAAATCATTGGATTCAAATCGTTTTAGTTGCTCTTATTCTTATTCCTAGTATTTACACAGTTGTCTTCCTTGGATCTATGTGGGATCCATATGGAAACAGTGGAGATCTTCCTGTCGCTGTCGTGAATAAAGATAAGGCAGTTGAATACAACGATAAGAAATTAGACGTTGGTGATCAATTAGTCAAAAAATTAAAAGATAACGATTCATTAGATTTCCATTTTGTAAATTCAAAAGAAGCAAATAAGGGACTAAAAAATGGTGACTATTATATGGTCATTACGATTCCAAGCAATTTCTCCAAAAATGCAACAACTTTGTTGGATAAAAATCCTAAAAAGATGGTTTTAAATTATACAACAAACCCAGGTACAAACTATGTTGCATCAAAAATGGATGATTCAGCAATCGCAAAAATTAAAGCTGAAGTTTCAGCTTCAGTAACAAAAACATATGCTGAAACAATCTTTACTTCAATTGGAACAATGTCAGATGGATTTGCTGAAGCCAGCGATGGTACTCAACAATTATCTGATGGTATGACTCAATTAGAAGATGGTAACAAAACTATTAGTGATAACTTAAAAGTATTAGCAAGTAGTTCTTTAACATTTAAAGATGGTACAAATACTTTAACTAAAGGTTTAAAAGATTACACAAATGGTGTTGTTACAGTAAATAATGGTATTTACCAATTAAAAACAGGTGTTGGTGCTTTAGGTAGTGCTACTCCTACATTAGCTAGTGGTGTAAGTGATTTAAATACTGGCGCTCAAGCATTAAATAAAGGTGTTAGTGATTATACAGCAGGTGTAAGTCAAGCATTAGCTGGTGCAAATCAATTGGTTGAAAATAACACAGAATTAAATGCAGGTGTTAAAGCATTAGGTGAAGGTGCTGAAAAATTAGTTGCAGGAAATCAACAAGTAGTTGATGGTGTAAAAAAATTACAAGAAAATCTTGAAACTTCCAAAAAAACTATGGCAGCAAGTCAAGATTCATTGACTCAATTATCTGATGGAAAAACATCATTAGATAATTATGCTACATTAATTAAAACATTAAATGCAAGTGGTGATGCTCAAAAACAAGGAATTTCTAGTAAATTATTAACTAGTGGAATGTCAAGAGCAGAAATCGATGCTTATGGTTTAACAAATTATTTCCCTGTAGATAAATATAAAGACGGTGTAGCTTCATATATGGATTCGGTTGCTACTTATACAACAGGTGCATCTACAGCAATTAATACATTATCTAGTTCAACTAAATCAAGTTTAAATGATTTAGATGTAGCTCTTAATGGTGGAACTTTAACAGATGGGACAAAAGTTCCTACAGGATTAGTAAGTGGAACTCAAACAGTTCAAGCTGGATTAAATGAAGTGAATGCAAAAGTTAATGGTGGTAAATATGTAACTGTTGACAATGATGGAAATATTAAACAAGTAACTGTTGATTCTAAAGATGCTTTAGTTGCAGGTGTTCAAGCTTATACAGCTGGTGTGGATAGTTTACAAAAAGGTTTAACACAAATCGCTGATAACAATACAGCTTTAACAAGTGGTGCTACTGCTTTAGCTGATGGTACTTCAAAATTAAACAGTAATGTTCCTGAATTAACTAAAGGAATTACAGCTTTAACAAGTGGTGTTGATCAATTGGCTACAGGTACTTCAACATTAGTAAGCAATAATGCTACATTAATGAATGGTGCTAATCAATTATCTGATGGTGCTGGTCAAATTAGTGATGGTGCTAGTAAGTTGGCTGCTGGTTCTGATACTTTAGGTGATGGAATTAAGAGTGCAGCTGATGGTGTAACTACTTTAAATGATGCATTAAAATCTGGTGCAGAAGAAAGTAAGATTGATTCAACAGATAAAACTACTGATATGGTAGCTACTCCTGTTGAAACAAGTCATAAAGAAATTTCTAAAGTTGAAAATAACGGTCATGCAATGGCTCCTTATATGATGTCAGTTGGTTTATATGTAACATGCTTAGCATTTGCTTTAATGTATCCAATTAGACATGGTATTAAAAAAGCTGAAAATGCATGGAAATATTGGGCAAGTAAAGCAACTGTTATGTATACAGTTTCTACATTAGCAGCTATCGTAATGGTTACTGCTTTAAGATTAATTAATGGATTTGAACCTGTTAATTTAGGTTTAACATACTTACTTGCAATTCTCGTATCGGCGGCATTTATGTCACTTGTCATGTTATTAAGTTTAACAACTGGATTTATTGGTGACTTCTTATTACTTGTATTCATGATTGTTAACTTAGGTGGTTCTGCTGGTACATATCCATTAGATACAGGTCCAGCTATCTACAAAGCTATTCATAAATTTGTACCATATACTTATAGTGTAGATGGATTTAGAAAAACAATTAGTATGACAGCTCCTTCAATTTCAGTTGAAATTGCAGTGTTTGCAGGAATCTTAATAGTATGTTCATTATTAACAGTTGTTTACTTCAAATATAAAAACAAAGAAGATAAACATGCAATTCCTCAAATGTTTGAAGAAGTAAATTCAACAAAAGCTGAATAGTATAAAGGAATCCTAGAAATAGGGTTCTTTTTTATATGTAGTTCAAACTAAAAGCGAAAATATTTTTTGTGAATATTTTAACAAAATGGTAAAATAAAGGTAGGAGGATGAATCTATGGAAATTAAAAATGTTGTTGTTATTGGTGGAGGCGTTTTAGGAAGTCAAATTGCTTATCAAGCAGCTTATTGTGGTTTTGATGTAACGATTTGGCTTAGAAGTGAAGGAAGTATAGGAAGATGTCAGCCTAAATTAGATCATTTAAAAGAGGTTTATCATGATACGATTACTTTAATGGATAGCGATAAAGGAAAGACACCTCAAAATTGGGCCATGGGTATTAGTGATTATGAAGATTTTGATAAAGAACAATGTTTAGAAAAAGCTAATAAGGCCTATGAAAATATTAAATTAGAATTAGATTTACAAAAAGCAGTCAGTGATGCCGATTTAATTATTGAATCAATGGCTGAAAATGTAGAACAAAAAATAGATATTTATAAAAAAATGGCAGATTTATTACCTGAAAAGACAGTTATCGTTACGAATTCATCTACATTATTACCATCGAAGTTCGCTAAATATACAAAACGTCCAGAAAAATATTTATCATTACATTTTGCAAATAGTATTTGGAAAAATAATATGACAGAAGTCATGGCACAAAAACAAACGGATCAAAAATATTTTAATTTGATTATGGATTTTGCTAAAGAAATAAGAATGATACCATTACCTGTTCGTAAAGAAAAATCAGGATATTTATTAAATTCAATGCTTGTTCCTTTATTATTTTCAGGTATGGATCTTTATGTTAATGGGGTTAGCGATCCTGAAAGTATAGATAAAGCTTGGACTTTAGGTACAGGTGCTCCTAAAGGACCTTTCCAAATTTTAGATACGGTAGGACTTACGACAGCTTATAATATTGTTTCAATGTATTTAAAAGTTCCTTCATTTTTAGCTCCTTATAATTTTAAAGGAATGGCTAAGATGTTAAAAAAATATATTGATGAAGGAAAACTTGGAATGGCTTCAGGTGAAGGTTTTTATAAATATTAGAAGAATTGTTTGTATTCTTCTTTTTATTTATTATAACTATAAAGAGGGATGGAGATGGAAAAATGGCCAAAAAGGTACTGTATGTCGCAATTGATAAACTAACAAAAGAGGTTTATAAATTTAAACAATGGAGCGAATGTCAAAAACTTGTAAGCGAAGGAAAATATGTTTATAAGGGGTTTTCGCAAGAAGAGTTAAAAGATGTAGAGAACTATATTGCATCTTTTAAACAAACAATGGATGAATCACAACTTAATTTAAATGAAAAAGATGTACCATATGCTTATGTAGATGGAAGTTGTTTAACAAATGGAGATACATGTTATGCTTATAGCTTTGGTGTAATAATTGTTGAAAATAATCAAGAAATTTATACAAACTGTCAAAAATTTGATGATGAATTTGTAGAATATAATCAGGTTATGGGAGAATTAAAAGCAGCGTTAGATGCAGTTTCTTATTGCATTCAACAAGGATACAAGAAAATGTATGTAATTCATGATTATGAAGGTGTTGCTTTCTATGCAACAGGAGCGTGGGTTAATGAAGATGAAAGACTTGAAAATCTTTATGTAAAACAAATGAAAGAATATGAAAAACAAATTGAAATTACTTTTGTGAAAGTAAAATCACATGTCGCAAATAAAACGAAAATCAATCGATATAATGATCGAGCAGATGAACTTGCTAACTTAGCGCTCGGTAGATAATTGGAAAGAAATTTCCAATTTTTTTACAAAAAAGAAGAAAAAAACAAAAAAAGAGCGAATAAATAAGTAGGAGGACTACTTATGGAAACGGTAATACAAAATACAATAACCAACCATAAAATCATGTTAGATCAACATTGTAAAGCAATCGTAGGGAATCAGGAGATGCTAGCAAGAATGATTCATGAATTTGTAAAAGAGGCAAGACATTTAAGTGTTAAAGAAATTATGAAAAGCATCAAGGATGAACAGCGTTTTAGGTGGCTCAATAATGAAAATATGATACCAAACTATGGAACAGTAAAGTTTGATATGTTATGTTGTGTTGATCTTCCTCAATTAAATGGAACCAATAAACGAATCTATTTAAATGTTGAAATACAAAATAATATTCATCCAGGTTATTCACTTGTAACAAGAGGAAGAGCATCTGTACTAAGGATATTAACAATACAATGGGGAAGGGAATATGATGATAAAAACTATGATGGAATGAAGAAAGTCTATTCATTGTGGATCATGCCACAAGCAACAAAAAGAAAAGATGGAGATGTAGATGTTTACAAAGTAAAAAAAGAAAGGAAGAATGGAGAAGAAGGAAACAAAGAAAATTATGACGAGGAAGAACTTGTTATGATATATTTGAACCAGAAACATGATACTACAAAAAAGTATCCAAAACATGATGAAGTACTCATGCCATTAGTAGTCTTTTTAAATAATAGAATAGACTATCAAGGGAAGAAAGATAAAGGATATGGATTTAAGGAAATAGAAAGGGAGGTCAAAGAAATGTGTGATTATGCAAACTATCTTGAAAGAAAAGCAAGAAATGAAGGAATCAGTCAAGGAATTAGTCAAGTAATCAACCAAGGCAAAAAAATAGAACGTAAAGAAAAGAATATAGAACATGTAAGAAATGTGATGAATGAGTTAAATTGTTCATATCAAAGAGCAACAAACATTTTAAAATTATCAGAGAATGAAAAAAAGAGTATTGAAAAGCATTTTCAATCTTAATGATTAAAAGATATGTTTAAAGAGTAATTAAAAAGATTGCTCTTTTTTTCATATTATGAAACGAATAAATCTCTTGTTTTGTAAGTGTTATAATACCTCCTAGATAAACGGAGGTAGAGAAAATGAGTTTTCCAAAAGATTTTTTATGGGGTGGCGCTATTGCTGCTAATCAATATGAAGGTGCTTGGTTGGAAGATGGGAAACAACCGAACGTTACAGATGTACTTGTAGGTATTATGTCTAAAGATCCTGGTATTCAATGGAATGAAGATAAGAAAAAATATGAAATGAAATTAAATCCTGATAAAGTTTATTTATCACATGATGCCGTAGATGGGTATCATCGTTACCGTGAAGATTTAAAATTAATGAAAGGTATGGGATTCAATAGTTTTAGAACTTCTATTGCTTGGGGAAGAATTTTCCCTAATGGGGATGAACTTGAACCAAATGAAGCAGGTCTTGCTTATTATGATGATATGTTTGCATGCATGAATGAATTAGGAATGGAACCTGTCATTACTTTATCACATTATGAAACCCCATTACATTTAATTACTGAATATGGTGGATGGTCTAATCCTCAATTAATTGATTTTTGGTTACGTTATGTAAAAACTGTTTTTACACGTTATAAAGGAAAAGTTAAGTTCTGGCTTACATTTAATGAAGTCAATGCGTTATTTAGAATGCCGCTTGTTGCTGGTGGGGTTCTTACAATCAAAGATCCTAAAGATCCTAGTGATCCAATTGGTTCAACAACAAAACAAGACCAATGGGATGCTTATCATAATATCTTAGTCGCAAATGCGAAAACAGTTCAATTAGGACATGAAATTAGTGAAGATTACCAAATTGGCTGTATGATGACAGCTTCATCAGTAGCTACTTATCCATATAACTGTGATCCTTTAAATGTTGTTGGAACTTTAGATGCTCAACGTATGAATATTTTCTTTATGGCAGATCCGTTCTGCTTAGGTATTGTACCAACTTATTTAAAGAAAGTATGGAAAGAAGATCAAGTAAATGTAGAATTTAGTGATGAAGAATTAAAATTGATTAAAGAAAATACAGTTGATTTCTTATCATTTAGTTATTATCGTTCAACAACATTTGATCGTGATGTGAACTTAAAAGTAGATACAGGTGGACTTATATGCCGTGATAATCCATATCTTAAAGATAAAGCACCTCAACCTTGGGGATGGGCTGTTGATCCGGTAGGATTACGTTATACTTTAAATGTTTTATATGATCGTTATCATTTACCATTATTAATTGTAGAAAATGGTGTTGGTTTAGATGAAAATATTGATGAAAAAGGTGAAATTCATGATGATTTCAGAGTTCATTATATTGAAGAACATTTAAAGAATGTTAATGATGCTATTGAAGATGGTGTTGATTGTCGAGGATATTTATATTGGGGTCCAATCGATGTTGTATCAGCTGGTACTGGTGAAATGAAAAAACGTTATGGTTTTGTTTATGTAGATCGTTTTAATGATGGACATGGTACGCTAGAAAGAAAATTAAAAGATTCTTATTATCGTTATAAAGAAATAATTGAATCTAATGGAGAAGTTTTATTAGAGGATGAATAAGGTGTGATTTTAAAAATCACATCTTTTTTTGACATTTTTTTTAGTGTAATCATATCTGATGATAAAGGGGTAAGCAAGATGGATATCTATGTAGAATTAACTTATTGTATGAATGGTATCTTATTTATCATGACTTATGAAATGATTTCATTATTGCTTAATATTCGTTGGTCTTTTATGAAAATTCTTTTCTTGAGTTTTTTAAGTAATATATCAGTTATTCTCATTTATATAGACTATTTGCCATATATAAGTTTTTTATACTGGTTTGTCCTTTTTTTATTTTTTTTCTTAATTAACCATCTGACACATGTGCATAGTATGGTTCGGATAAATTGAGTACAGTAATAATTGCTTTTTTAGGACATGGATGTGATTTCAAAACATATTTCTTTATTTTTGTTCATGAAGTTCTTTCCAGTATATCTATGGTTGAAACGCCATTCTTGTTCATTCAAAAACAAAGGTAAGTCACGTTTAGTTACTCCATGATATATACCTGTAATATTATTTTTATATCACCAATTAATACACTAAGCCAATACAATCTATGATTTTCTTCATCATAGAGTATTTTTTCTGATTTTAATGTTATTTTATCAGTTAATCCTAAAAAAGTTGTTTTTCCATCAGTGTTTAGTATTCTTTCTTTTGAAAGTATTGCTTTTTTTGAGATGAATCTAACAATATTATTTGTACTATCTACAGCTACTGACATTAATTTTAAAAAATTTGGATATTTATTTTCTTTATCTGTTGATAACATTACTAAAAAGGGTTGCTGTTCAGTAGCAACTCCTTGTTTGTGTTTTTCTTTACTTTTTGAGCCTATATAAGCAACGTCTGCTTCATAAAAAAGCTATCCAGAATTTTTTCACTGTTACTTTGGGACATAAGAATCCTACATTTTCTACAAAGTAATAGCGCTGTTTTATAATTTATTTCTAATTCATTAGCTAATTCAATCGCAGAAAGACCTTTATTTGCCGTAAAAAAGAGATACATTCCTAAAATTAATTTATAAAGATCTAACTTATTATCTTGAAATATAGTATTAGAAAGTAGGTAATGTTGATGACCACATTCTTTACATTGAAAGACGTCACCTCTTTTAATAGAATAGTAATGTGTACATCCACATTTTTCACAGTAAAAGCCAACAGGCCATTTCATTTTGAAAAAAAATTTTACACATTCATTATGATTATTTGCATATTTTCTAGTTAAAGTAATTAAAGAATCCTTTTTTGGTTTTTGATTTTTAGCCATAGTAACCTCTTTAAGACAAGTATATAATATTTTAAAGAAGTGATAGATAATACTCCTCGGTTTAAAGTGATAATAACGGTGTTAAATCAAAAGATGTGTCAGATGGTTAATTAAGTTTTTTAACAATGTAATCGCTTTTATTTTTGCTTTTGATAAGAATAAATTGATTTTTATCTAAGAAAAAATATAATAAACATCATAGACAAATCATGAACAGGTTTTTCTTCCTTAAATAATTTTTTGACAATAACATTTTGAAATTTGTACAAGACTTGTAGAATTTATCTGAAGGCCATTTGGTCTTTTTTTTATCTTTTTTATAGGTTTGTGTTATAATTGATGAAAAGAGGTGAAAAAATGGAACACTCAATTAAAGCAGGACTTATGATTACAAGTGCCTCTGATTATAATATGGAAATATGTCGAGGAGCAAATGAAGCGTGTAAAGAACTGGGAATAGAACTTGTTATCTTTTTTGGTGGTTCAGTTGATCCAAATGTAAAGTTTGTACAATCTTCTGATTATCAAAAAGCAAATGTCTATGCTTTTGCAAATTATTTGGATTTAGATTTTTTAGTTATTCCCGCTTCAAGTATTTGTCGTACGGATCAAAAAACAAGAGAGGCTTTTCCAAAATATTTTCATATACCAGTTGTTACTTTAAATTCACAAATAAAAGGTTATCCTTTTGTTATCTATAATAACAAAAAAAGTGTTTATAATGCTGTAAGTTATATGATTGAAAAAAATCATTGTCAACATATTGGAATTATTACTGGTTATGATAGCGGGGTTACTGCCAAACAAAGACTTGCAGGTTATCAAGAAGCTTTATCAAGTCATGATATGCCTTTTGAAGAAAAATATATTTTATCAACACCGGGTTATAATATTGATTCAGGGAATTTAATGAATAAATGGCTTCAAGAAAATCCTGAATTAGATGGAATTATGTGCGTGACGGATGATATTGCTTATTATTTATATCGTGAATTAGAAAAAATAGGAAAACGTGTAGGTAAAGATATTATGGTGTCTGGTTTTGATGATAAACCAGAATCAACACATATGGTTCCACCACTTGCTTCTTGTCATGCGGATGCTTCTTTTATTGCTTATTTAGGAATAAAACAAGGCTATGATCTTTATAAAAATGGTTCTACACAAAATCAATACATTGATGCCCATTTTATTCCTCGTCTTTCTGTTGATTGTGAAAACTATGAAGAAACTGAAATTGGTGAATTTATTCGTTTTTGTAGAGCTGAAAAAGAAAGTAATGAATATATAGCTCAAGGAATGACACAATATGTTTTTGATAATAAATTGGTTTATAGTTCCAATTATCAAAAAACTGTATGGAGTTTCTTTACTTATTTATTGGATCTTTCGGTAAAAGATTGTACGAAACATCGCGTTTATCAACAAATAGGAGATTATATTAATTTGATTTTTAATGAAGATGATATTCGTTATTTGGATTTAGAAAGACTCTTTTTATGTCTATCATTTTTAATAAATACTGAAAACTACCTCAACATGGAAGATAAAATAAAACTCCAATCTTTTAAACAATATATTTATTTACAAATGATTAGTAGTTATAATTATCTTCTTTTGTTAAAAGAAAAGCGCTATACAAGGAGAATGAGAAGTATTGGACAAGTGAATAAAGGGATGTTGTTTGAATCATTGAATGATGATATTTATGCTATTGCGGATAATATACCTTCTCTAGGTATTCATAATGCACAGCTTTATCTTTTTGAAACACCTGTTATGACTTATGAATTTAGACCATTTATCATGCCAAAAACAATGGAATTAATTATAAATGTAGAAAATGGTCAAAGACAGCCTATTAAAAATACACATGTGTTACTAAAAGATGTTTTAAATCTTGCAAAGCAACCTTATAAAATACTTACAAGCATTTACTCTAATGAAAATTTTTATGGCTTTTTGGTGACGGATTGTACATATTTTGATTTAGAAACACTTGAATATCTTTCTAATCAAATTGGGATATCTTTAAATGTCAATGCCATTGTTAGAGAACTAAATAGTATTTCTAATACAGATGAATTAACTCATGTTTATAATCGACGAGGACTTATTCAAAATATTAAAGTTCTTTATAAAAAATATAAAGAACTTTCCAAAAATCTTTATTTCTTTATAGGGGATTTAGATAATTTAAAATATATTAATGATACATTTGGACATGACCAGGGAGATAAAGCAATTCAAACAGTGTGTGAAATACTAAATGATATTTTTCAAACACATGCTGTTATTGGACGCTTAGGTGGCGATGAATTTGGTATTGCGTTTACTTGTAAAAATGAAGATTTTATTATTCAAATTGATTCATTAATTCAAGAAAGAACACAATACTTTAATAAAAAATATCATTTACCTTATTATGTTAGTTTATCCTATGGAATAAGTGTCTTTGACTATAATAGTCCTTTTGATTTAAATCATACCATTAGATTGGCAGATACATTAATGTATGAAAGAAAAAAGGAAAAACATATACAAAGAGGAAAAAAAGGATAAGGAGGAACTGTTTTGAAAAAAAATAAAATAAATCTTTCAAGAGAACAATTGGAAGAAGCTATTCAATTATTTAATCGAAGTATGGATGATTATTTATATCTTTTTGATATTCAAAATGATTATTATAGTATTTCAAAACATGCCGTAAGTCGTTTTTGTTTGCCAAATTATCATTTTTGTGATGCAACAAAAGCCCATAATTATTTTGTTTATGAAGACGATCTCCCTTTATTATTTGATGAGTTCAATAAAATTAAATCGGGAGAAATTACGGAGCATAGTTTACATTATCGTTGGTTAGATCGACAACATAATCCAGTTTGGGTCAATTGTCGAGGTGATGTGATTTTAGATGAATTTAATAAACCTTTATACCTTATTGGTTGTGTTAATGAAATTGGAAAAAGACAAAAAGCAGATAATATTAGTGGACTTTTAAGAGAACCAAGTTTAGAGGAGTATGTTTCTTCTAAAAGTAAAAATAATATTACAGGTTATTTTATGCAAATTGGTATTGATGATTTTGACGAAATCAATGGGCGTTTTGGTTTAAAGTGTGGAGATGAAATTTTAAAACAGTTTTCTATGTGTATGCAATCGTGTATCAATGAAAATCAAAAGATTTACGAATTGGGGAATGGCCGCTTTATAATTATGGACTTAGCAAATCACTCAAAAGAAGATATCTTAGAACTTTATGATGAATTAAAAAAATCAGTTGAGGTTGCTTTAGAAGAGAATGTATATCGCGTGGTTTATACGATTTCAGTAGGGATTGTTGAGATTGATAAAAAAATGAAAGATTATGATACACTTATTAAATATTCAGACTTTGCCTTAAACGAAGCTAAGAAAAAAGGAAAGAATAGTTGTTATTTCTTTACACAAGATAAATATAAACAATTCATTCGAAGAAGAAAAATTCGTGTTGAATTACAAAATGCAGTTGATCACAATTTTAAGAATTTTGATGTTTATTACCAACCAATTATTGATATACATACAAGAAATCTTATAGGTGCAGAAGCTTTAATGCGTTTTAAAATGAAAAGAAATGAACAAATTGAATTTATTTCACCAGCAGAATTTATTCCTATTTTAGAAGAATCTGGTTTAATTATTCCTGCTGGTCGTTGGATTTTAAGACAAGCAGTTGCTTGTTGTAAAAAGTGGCAAGAATTTATTCCTAAATTTAAGGTGAATGTTAATTTGTCCTATGTACAAATTATTAAAAGTAAGATCTTAGATGAAATTAAACAAGCTTTAAAAGATTTTAACTTAAAACCTGCTTTGTTAGGAATTGAGGTAACAGAATCAGGTTATTTAGAAAATACATATCATTATAAAAAACTTTGGTCATCATTGAAAGAAGAAGGGATTACGCTTATTTTGGATGATTATGGAACAGGTTATTCAAATGCATATCGTTTAAGTGATTTAACACCGCATTATATTAAAATAGATCGTGTTTTAACCCAAAAAGCACTTTCTTCAAATTATGAAAGAAGTATTTTGATTTATATTATTGAAATGGCACATTCTTTGAAATTGAATGTATGTATTGAAGGTGTTGAAACGGAAGAAGAACTTCAAGAAATCAAAAAATTAAATCCAGATTATATTCAAGGTTATCTTTTTGGAAAACCAACACCAGAAGATGAGTTTTATAATCGACAAATTAAGAAAAAATAATTCTTCTTTTTTTGAATTTTACATAAACTTGATAGATGGTAGATTGTTGAAAGTATAAAATGTTTTTATATTAAATAAGAAAGAGTGTATAAATTATACATTGGGGGAATAAAAATGAACGTATGCCGAGAAAATAGAGAGTTATCATGGCTTAAATTTAACGATCGTGTTTTAATGCAAGCAAAAGATCCACAAGTACCACTTGCGGAAAAGTTAAGCTTTATTTCAATTTATCAAACAAATTTAGATGAGTTTTTTATGGTACGTATAGGATCACTTTATGACCAAATGTTATTTTATCCAGATTCCAAAGACAATAAAACAGGAATGACGGGTTTAGAACAATTAAAAGCCTGTTTAAAAAAAGTCCATTATCTTAATAAAAAGAAAGATCGTATTTATGAAAATGTGATGTCAGAACTTGGACGATCAGGATGGTCAGTAATAAAATATAAAGATATTGAATGCAAGGAAGACCGTCGTTATTTTGCTGATTATTTTGAAAGAGAATTACTACCACTCATCTCACCACAAGTTATTTCTAAAAGACAACCATTTCCATTTATCAACAATCGTGAAATGTATGTCGTTGTACGCCTTGAATCGAAAAAAGGTAAAAGAAAAATGGGAATTATTTCTTGTGCTAATGCGATGGATGAAAGACTGATTGCACTTCCAAGTCAACCACAAAAATTTATTTTAGTAGAAGATATTATTTTACATTTTGTTTCACGTATTTTTTCTAAATATACTGTAAAAGAAAAAGCACTTATTCGTGTAACAAGAAGTGCGGATATTGATGAAGATGATCATTCATTAGAAGGACATGAAGATTATCGAGAAATGATGGAAAACTTAATTAAACAAAGAAGAAAACTTTCGCCAATGCGTTTAGAAATGACGCCAGGATTAGGCGAACTTGAAGTACTTATGTTGATGAATTTCTTGAATTTAAAGAAAAATCAAGTTTTCATTAATAATTCACCTCTTGATTTTGGTTTTGTGGGTGAATTAAGAGAGCGTTTAAGATATATTTGTCCAAGTATGTTCTATAAACGTTTAGAAGCAAGAAATAATGCATTCGTTGAAAATAGAGTACCAATGATTAAACAAATCTTAAAAAGAGATTTATTACTTTCTTATCCGTTTGAATCTATGTCACCATTTTTAAGACTTTTAGATGAAGCAAGTAATGATAAAAATGTGGTAAGTATTAAAATGACACTTTATCGTGTAGCAAAGAATTCTAAAATCGTAAAATCTTTAATTAAAGCAGCAGAAAATGGAAAAGAAGTTGTTGTTTTAGTTGAATTAAGAGCGCGTTTTGATGAAGAAAATAATATTGGTTGGTCGAAACGTTTAGAAGAGGCCGGATGTCGTGTGATTTATGGTTTAGATGGTTTAAAAGTGCATTCTAAATTATGTTTAATCACGTATAAAAATGAAAAAGGAATTCAATATATTAGCCAAATTGGTACGGGAAATTATAATGAAAAAACATCAAGACTTTATACAGATTTATCATTAATGACTTCTAAATATGAAATCGGAGAAGAAATTAATGGAGTCTTTAATCATTTATGTTTAGGTGAAACCGAAAATCATACAGATTTACTCATGGTAGCACCACATTGTATGATCAGTCATATCTTTAAGTATATCGATGAACAAATCGAACTTGCTAAACAAGGAAAAGAAGCTTATATTGGCTTTAAATGTAATTCAGTAACAAGTAAAAAGATGATTGATAAGCTTATTGAAGCAAGTCAAGCAGGGGTTCAAATTGATATGGTTGTAAGGGGAATTTGTTGTATTATTCCTGGTGTTGAAGAAGCAACGGAAAATATCCGAGTTCTATCAATTGTTGGAAGATATTTGGAACATTCTAGAATTTATATTTTCGGTAAAAATAATCCAACTGTTTATATTTCTTCAGCTGATTTAATGACACGAAATCTTGAAAGACGTGTTGAAGTGGCAGCGCCTGTATTAGATGAAAAATTAAAACATAAGTTACTAACAATGTTTGATTGTATGCTTCGTGATAATGTAAAAGCATGTTCATTAGAAAATAATGGTAAATACAAACGTATAAAAAATAAAAATAGAGAAATGAATAGTCAAGAATACTTTTTTAAAAATGATGTGAAATAGGAGGAGTTTTATGAGAGTTGGAATTCTTACAAGTGGTGGTGATTGTCAAGCGCTTAATGCAACAATGCGTGGTTTAGTGAAAGCACTTTACCAACAAAGAAAAGATATTGAAATCATTGGCTTTTTAAAAGGTTATCAAGGATTGATGTATGAAAAATATAAAAAGATGTCTTTAAGTGATTTTGAAGATATTTTAAATGTTGGTGGAACGATTTTAGGTTCTTCACGTTGTCCTTTTAAAAAAATGCGTGTTATTGAAGATGGTTTTGACAAAGTTGAAGCTATGAAAAAAACATACAAGAAATTGAAACTTGATTGTCTTGTGGTTTTAGGAGGAAATGGTTCTTTAAAATCGGCTAACATGTTAGCACAAGAAGGTTTAAATGTGATAGGGCTTCCTAAAACAATCGATAATGATACATGGGGTACAGATTATACTTTTGGTTTTCAAAGTGCGGTCGATATTGCAACAAACTATTTAAATGAAATTGAAACAACCGCTAAAAGTCATAGTCGAGTTTTCGTTGTAGAAATCATGGGACATAAAGTAGGACATATTTGCTTACAGGCAGGTATTGCAGCAGGAGTGGATGCGATTTTACTTCCAGAAATTCCTTATGATATTAAAGTGGTTGCGAAAAAAATTAAAGAAAATCAAAAAACAGGAAAAGAATATACAATCATTGCTTGTGCAGAAGGAGCGATTAGTGAAGAAGATAGTCTTTTATCAAAGAAAAAATACAAAGCAAAAGTTGCAAGTCGTCAAGGACGTTCGGTTGCTTATGAAGTCGCTGAACAATTACAAGAGTTGATTCCTAATGAAATTCGTGTGGCGTTAGCTGGGCATATTCAAAGAGGAGGCAATCCTTGTGGTTATGATCGTTTTATGGCAACACGCTTTGGGGTATATGGGGCAAATCTTCTTTTAAACAAAGATTTTGGAAAACTTGTTGTTTTTGATAAAAATGAAATCAAAGCAATTCCTTTAAGTGAAACAGCAGGTAAATTAAAATTTGTTGATCCTGAGTGTGAAGTTGTTTCGAGTGCTAAAAAAATGGGGATTACATTTGGCGAATAAATACCGTTTAACGGTGTTTTTTTGCATTAGTAAATAGTGTATAATAAGGCTATATTGATATGAATGAAGGTGTATTATGAGTAGTGAAATAATGAGTTTAGAAATGGATATTTTTTGTTTATTGTTATTGATTCGAATTTTATATCAAATGTATATCAATCGTGAACAAAATGATCATTGGAACTATTTTTATTATACCATTGCTTGGGCTTGTGTTTATTTGTTTATGGATGCAATTTGGATCATGAATGTAAAACATTTTCTTACTTTTAGTAAGATTCAAAGTGGAATATTTAATAGCTTCTATTTTTGTTCACTAGCAATGCTTGTTTGTTCTTGGTATGTTTATGTCCAAAAAACACTTCATTCAGCTGTTTTGAAGCATAAAAAAATATTAGTGCTTACTTTTATTCCTCTCATCTTTTTTATAGGATCTTCTTTGCTTTCTTATTGGACACATGGATTATTTGTTATTGATCAAGTAGGAAACTATCATCGTGGCAAATTGTTACCATTCTATTTTTTTATTTTATTTGCTTATATCCTTTATCTTTCAATAAAAGCAGGATTTTTATCTAAAAAAGCAAAGAATTACTTATATCAAAAGGAATATAAAGTGATTGTTCGTTTTTCTTTTCTTCCTTTTATTACTGCGTTAATTCAAATTACAGTGGATCATTTACTTATTTTTAATCTAGGACTCACATATTCGATTTTTATTGTTTATAATTATTTTCAACAAAACCTTATTTCATTAGACCCGCTTACCAAAATCAATAACCGAGAACAATTGGATATTTATTTAACAATGAAAATGAAGGAAAATCATCAAAAAAAAGATCTTTATTTATTTTTATTAGACATTGATCAATTTAAAAAGATAAATGATGAACTTGGGCATGTTGTTGGAGATCAAATCATTTTAAAAACAGCTGATATTTTAAAACAAATTGCATATTTACATAATTGTTTTATTTCACGTTATGGTGGAGATGAGTTTATCATGGTATGTGAAAGAGATAAAAATGAGGAAATAACTCCTGTATTTAATGATTTACAAAGATTATTTCAACAATCTTATGAAGGTTTACCAGATTTTAGTGTGAGTATTGGTTATGCTAAATATGATGAGTCATTAAATTATATTCCAAAATTTATTGAAAAAGCAGATCGCTATATGTATTTAAATAAAAATGTGAAAAAGTGATAAAAATGAGTCATGGAAGGAGTATGTGTATGCCAAAAAGAAAAGCAAAAATATTGATTGTTGATGATGCCCAGATTAATCGAATAATTTTATGCGAATTATTGAGGAATCAATATCAAATTTTAGAAGCAGAAGATGGAAAAAAAGCTTTAGAAATGATAAAAGAAGATAAATCGATTGATTTAGTCTTATTAGACATTGTAATGCCTAATATGGATGGTTATCAAGTTCTTGAAAAGATGAAGGAACAACGTTATTTAGAATATCTTCCTGTTATTATTATTTCTTCAGAAGGAGATTCGACTTCTATGGAAAAGGCTTATGAACTTGGAGCAACTGATTATATCAGGAGACCTTTTGAAAGTTATATTATTAATCGAAGAATTAAAAACACTTTAATGCTTTATGAAAAACAAAAGAAACTGGTTCATTTAGTAGAACAACAAATTCAAAAAAGAGTAAACAATAATACGACATTAATCAATGTCTTAGGACATATCGTTGAATTTAGAAATGGCGAAAGTGGTTTACATATACAACATATTCAAACAATTACAAAAATGCTTTTATTACAAATGGGTAAAAAATCGCACGAATATAAGTTAAGTGATGCGGATATCTTACTTATTAGTACAGCTTCATCTTTACATGATATTGGAAAAATTTCAATTGATGAAAAGATTTTAAATAAACCGGGACGACTTACAAAAGATGAATTTGAAATCGTAAAACAACACTCTTTGATTGGTGCAGAAATGTTGAAAACAGTTCCTAACTACAATAATAATGATTTATTGGAGTATGCTTATCAAATATGTCGTTGGCATCATGAAAGATATGATGGACATGGTTATCCTGATGGATTAGTTGGTGATCAAATTCCTATTTCAGCACAAGTTGTTTCAATTGCGGATGTTTATGATGCTCTTACGAGTGAACGTTGCTATAAAAAAGCATATAGTCATGGACAAGCTATGAAGATGATTATTGATGGTCAATGTGGGGTTTTTAATCCCCTGTTATTAGAATGTCTTTGTGATATTAGTGAAGAAATGAAAGCTTCTTTATTTGAAAATGAAAATTATGCAGATCAAGCAGTTGTTTCAAAGATGACAGACGAGCTAGTTATTAAACAATTTAGAAGTGAAATGCCTAAAGAAAAAAATAATGAGTCTCAAAACAGAAAATTTTTTCAGGAAATGACATTTGAATACGATGCATTTAAAGATGCTGTTTATATTTCTTCACAAGCAGCAAAAGATCTAGGAATTGATGAAATAATTTATCACCCAAAAAATCATGAATTTTCTTTTTTTAATAAATCAACAATTAAATTACTTAAGGATAAACTCAAAGAAACAACACATTTAAATCCAGAGGTTGATTTAAAGATTTATGCACAAGTTGGAAAACAAAAACAATGGTATCATTTACAAGCAAGTACGCGATGGAATGGAAGTGTTTATAAAGGATTTGTTGGAAAACTAGTTAAAGACAACAATATTCAAGTTATACATAATATTCAAGAAAATATTTCTTTAAAATATACATATACTGAAATAAAAGATTTTATTGAATCCTTAAAAGATATTTTTACGGTTGTTCGTTTGATAGATTTTCGAAAACATCAATCCGCAAAAGCAGAGAATGATCAAATAGAAATTATTGAAGGCAATTGTTATGATTACTGGAAAAGAAAAGATGTTTGTGTCAATTGTATTTCTAAGCAAGCGTATATCAAAAAAGGGCAAGCTTTTAAATTAGAATTTGTTGATTATGACATTTATGCCATTATTGCGCAGTATGTAGAAGTGGATGAGCGTCCTTGGGTCTTAGAACTTGTTTATAAAACAAAAGAAGATATTATTTTAGGAGCTCATGGAAAAACACGATTCTTAGAAGATATCGTAACTTATAATAAAGAATACTATACAGATGTTTTGACTAATGCTTATAGTCGACGTTATTATGAAGAATACGTTCAATACATCAATGATGTATTAGCAGTAGCAATGATCGATGCCGATAATTTTAAGGCAATTAATGATCAATATGGTCATAATGCTGGCGATCAAGCAATCAAAGCTGTTTCTAAAGCTATTCAATCATGCATTCGAGCTGATGATATCTTTATACGTTATGGTGGGGATGAATTTTTACTTGTTTTCCAAGATATTCATTATGATACTTTTACAACTCGGTTGTATCAAATTAGTGAATGTGTAAAACAAACAAAAGTAGATGATTATGAAGATTTATCATTATCAATTACTGTTGGGGGTATTTATGGAAATTCAAAAGTCAATGATGCAATTAAAAAAGCCGATAAATTGATGTATGAAGGAAAGAAATCAAAGCGTTCGATCGTTGTAAAGAAAACAAGTGAGGTGGATTAAGGTTCACCTTTTGTGTTTGTCAAGTGATTTTACAATACTGAAAAAAGTAAGTGTTTTTTCAAAGGATAAGCTATAATGATTTTTGAAATTTTGTATATCAAAACAAGGAGGAAGAAAAATGAGTTTTCCAAAAGGATTTTATTGGGGTGGAGCAACAGCTGCAAACCAATTAGAAGGAGGCTGGCAAGAAGGTGGTAAAGGTATTTCTTGTCCAGATATTTGTACAGGAGGAACTGCTACAAAAAGTAAAAGAATTACACCAGTATTAGAAGAAGGGACATTCTATCCAAGTCATGATGCGATTGATCATTATCATCGCTTCAAAGAAGATATTGCGTTATTTGCGGAAATGGGATTTAAAATGTATCGTTTTTCTATTGCATGGACACGTATTTTCCCAAATGGTGATGAAGATAAACCTAATGAAGCAGGTTTAAAATTCTATGAAGAATTAATTGATGAATGTTTAAAATATGGTATTGAACCACTCATTACAATTTCTCACTATGAAGTACCATTTAACTTAACAAAAAAATGGAATTCATGGGTAGATCGTCGTATGATTGATTGTTACTTAAATTTCTGTAGAGCTATTTTTACTCGCTATAAGGGGAAAGTAAAATATTGGCTAACATTTAATGAAATCAATAGTGCAACAACAGCAATGGGAGCATTTTTAGGACAAGGTATTTTAAATGAGATTAAAGAAATGGAATTTATGGATCAAGTAGATGTTCCTCAAAACCGTTTCCAAGGATTACATCATCAATTTGTAGCAAGTGCTTTAGCAGTGAAAATGGCACATGAAATTGATCCAAACTATCAAGTAGGATGTATGCAAATCATGGCCACAAGTTATGGTCTTACATGTAATCCAGATGATCAAATTGAAAATCAACAAAAGAATCATTTAATGAACTGGTTCTGCAGTGATGTTCAATGTCGTGGTAAATATCCAAACTACATAAAGAGATATTTTAAAGAAAATAATATTGAAATTAAAATGGAAGAAGGAGATGAAGAAATTCTTGCAACTGGTCCAGTAGATTTCTATACATGTTCTTATTATATGTCAAACTGTCAAACTGCTGATAAAACAAAAGAAGGTGGAAAAGGAAATATCTTAGGTGGAGTTCCTAATCCATACTTAAAAGCATCTGACTGGGGATGGCAAATTGATCCAGTTGGGTTAAGATATTCACTAAATGAAATTTATGATCGTTATCAATTACCAATCTTTGTTGTAGAAAATGGGTTAGGGGCTTATGATACAATTGATGAAGATGGTAAAGTCAGAGATAGCTATCGTATTGATTATTTAAGAAGTCATATTGAACAAATGCATGAAGCTGTTTTAGATGGTGTTGATTTAAGAGGATATACACCTTGGGGATGTATTGATTTAGTTTCTGCTTCAACTGGAGAAATGGCAAAACGCTACGGATTTATCTTTGTAGAAAGATATGATGATGGTACAGGAGATTTTGCTAGAAGAAGAAAAGAATCTTTCTATTGGTATAAAAAAGTCATCGAAACAAATGGAGAAGATTTAAAATAATAGTAAAAGAGCTCAATTGAGCTCTTTTATTACTTTGTTATAAAATTAATACCACGTGCTTGCGTGTGGTAACTCTAGAGTTTTAGCGTTAAGCAAAAAGCCTCAAGTGATAAACTAAAAATAGCCTGATAGCTAGAAATAGAAATAAAGAAGATAATATTTAGATAGAATTACTCTTTTTAGTAACAAACAACCATGTCATCTTTATCGAATTAATACCTTAATTTATTGGCGAAGATAGTTGTAATGCGTTAGAATCATTTTGTTTTTCATATATAAATTATATAACAAAAAAGAACAATGTTTCAGCTTTTGCTGTTTCATTGTTCTTTTTCTATTTTTGACTGCTTATTTTGTTACACAGTAAAAGCAGTGTAACTGTCAGGCTTCGGTAAGTGAAGACTTTGGAAGTACATACCGCGTCTTTTAGGTGTGTTTATTACTATTGTGGTAAAGTATCTTTGTATTTAGGATAATCATTTTTTACAACATTAGCATAAGCTTTATAAGCCTCTTCAAGTGTATTGTATTGATCTTTTCCAGTTATGTATGATTTATATTGACTAGAATTGCCACTACCGGTTGGAGCAATCGCTATATATGGTTTATGAGCACTATCTTTTCGCTTTCGTGCAGTCGTTGATGATGAAATGTAGAATTTTCCATCAGCTGTACTAATAATGACAGGAATTTGTGTGTTAGCATTGATTTTATCTGTATCAACTGAAGTCCAAAATAAATATCTTTCAGTTTTTTCTTGTGGATTTCCATAATAGGCCCATGTACCATGGTTTAATAAACTCTTATTTTCAATCTGTTCTATTAATTTTGGAACCATTGTTGAACCATCACATTTCGAATCAATTTCAAAAAAAGATTTCTTTTTAAGATCATTTTCTAATAAACCGCTATTATTTAATGCACTATGTAAATTCGATGAAAAATCAATAGTGGATTCTTCTGTTTTACTTTCTTTCCAATTAAAAACAACAGTATTCTTTTCTTTATTGTATGAGATTTCACAAACACCACCGTCTTTAGGAATTCCTTTCCAGTTATCAGTGTCACCATCTGATTTCTTGTGCGTAATACCAGCAATAGTTACAGAATCAAAAGCTTGCCAATCATCTTTCTTTTGTGTAAGTTCTACTTCTCTTACAATATCTGTTTTATATCCTGTTTTTCCCATCGCAATGATATCTGTACAAGCAGCACGAACGTTGATGAGGTCATGCGATTCGCGACTTTCTTCAAGGTATCCTTGACAAGCTGGAATAGCGATGGCTGCAAGAATGGCGATAATTAGAAGAACTACTATTATTTCTACAAGAGTAAATCCTTTATTTTTTCTTTTCATAGGCACCCCCTTCTTTAATGAATGATTAATTTTACTTTATCATATTTTTATTAATTTGTGGGCATTTATGAGCTTTTTTTATTTCTTCTTCTAATACTTTTAAAAAATATTGTGCAGGTTTAGAAAGAACGCGATATTTTTTCCAAATAAAGGCAAGTGATGAAGTGATTTGTGGCTCAAGGGTTCTAAAACACAAAGAACTTTCATTACTTGTATCAATGAGGTTTTTTAAAGAAATCACAGCTCCATTACATTCCTTTGTTAAAATACTGGCATTATAAATTAAATTATAGGTTGCAATAATATGATACTTAGAAAAATAAGAATTGGCCCAATTTTCTATTTGTTTATATTTTAATTCTTGTGAGGAACAAAGAAGAGGAACATCAATTAAATCTTGAGGAGTAATTGATTCTTTTAAAGCAAGAGGATGATCCTTTTTTATATAGATGCCCCATAAGTCTTGATAAGGTAAAGATAAATGATTGTATTTATAAATATTAGCGGGTTCAATGATCATACCAAAATCAATCAGACCTTTTTCAAGACGATCTGTCACATCTTGTTCATTACCACTAAATAAATGGAATTGGATACGTGGATAATCTTCTTGTACACGTTGAATGGCTTTACAAATGATTTCGATGCCTAACGTTTCACCACTACCAATACATACTTCACCACTTAAAGTTTCATCGAATAGCATAATTTCACTTTCTGTTTTTTCAACCAAACTGACAATTTCTTCAGCACGTTGGCGAAGTAAAATACCTTCTTCTGTTAAAGTGATTTTACGATTACCACGAATAAAAAGTTGTTTTCCTAAATGATCTTCAAGTTCTTTCATTTGTCTTGATAAAGTGGGCTGAGTCACGTTTAAGCTTTCAGCCGCTTTTAAAATTGTTTCCTCTCTTGCAATCGCAAGAAAATATTGTAGAAGTCTAAATTCCATGATTTCACATCCTTTATGCTTATTTTAATCATCTTTATTATGCCTTGCAAGTATAGAAATGTATTTGTTATAGGTATTTGATAATATAGAGATAAAGAATTACAATAATAAAGGAAAGTGGTGAGAGCTTTGGGAAAAGAAGTAATTGAAGAATTAATTATGAATTTAAAAGATGCAGGATGTGATGAAGAACTTATTACAAAGTGTATTAAAAAATATAATAATGATGATTTGAAGATGTTGATAAAATCATTACAGTGTCATCGTTGTTGTTTATTAGATAAGTTGCATGAGGAACAAAAGAAAATAGATTGTTTAGATTATTTAATATATACGTTAAAGAAACAAATGAAGGAGGATTAAGATGGAATTAGTTAAACAAGCTTATTTAAAAGGTGAAAGAGCTTTATTTAAAAGTCATGATTTAAAAGTAGAAGATAGTATTTTTGCAGATGGAGAATCGCCTTTAAAAGAAAGTGATCATATAGATATTAGTGGAAGTATTTTTAAGTGGAAATATCCACTATGGTATTGTAATCATATCAATGTAGAAAACAGTACCTTACTTGAAACTGCTAGATCAGGTATTTGGTATACTCATCATATTAATATTAAAGATAGCGTGATTGATGCGCCTAAAACATTTAGAAGAGGGACACATATTTCTTTAGAAAATGTTAATATGGTCAATGCTCAAGAAACCTTATGGAAATGTAGTGATATTAAGTTATATAATGTGGTTGCTAAAGGTGATTACTTTGGAATGAATAGTGAAAATATTGAAATTGATGGTTTGAATTTATCAGGAAATTATTGCTTTGATGGTGGTAAGAATATTATTGTTAGAAATTCAAAACTTGTTTCAAAAGATGCTTTTTGGAATTGTGAAAATGTAACGGTTTATGATTCAGTAATTATTGGTGAATATCTAGCATGGAATACGAAAAATATTACTTTTGTGAATTGTACAATTGAAAGTTTACAAGGATTATGTTATATCGAAGGATTAAAGATGGTAAATTGTAAATTAATTAATACCACTCTAGCTTTTGAATTCTGCAAAGATATTGATGCACAAATTGTAAGTCATATTGATAGTATTACAAATCCTATTTCTGGTAAAATTAGTGCACAGAGTATTGGTGAAATGATTATTGATGATCAAATCATTGATCCAAGTCAAACAAAGATTCAATTAAAGGAGATGTAAAGATGTACGATTTTTCAAAGATGACCAATCGTTTTAATACAAATTCATATAAATGGGATGTTAAAGAAAATGAACTTCCTATGTGGGTAGCTGATATGGACTTTGAAACAGCTCCAGCTATTATAGATGCTTTACATAATAGGGTGGATCATAAAATCTTTGGTTATAATACGGTACCTGATGATTATTTTGAAGCTTATCAAAATTGGTGGGAAAGAAGACATCATTTTCATATGGAAAAAGATTGGATGATGTTTGTTACAGGAGTTGTTCCTGCTATTTCTTCGGTAGTTAGAAAGGTGACAACAGTAGGTGAAAATGTTTTGATTATGTCACCAGTTTATAATATTTTTTATAATTCTATTTTAAATAATGGAAGACATGTTTTATCAAGTGACCTTGTTTTTGATGGAAAAGAATATCATATTGATTTTGAAGATTTAGAAAGAAAACTTTCTTTAAGTCAAACAACATTAATGATTTTCTGTAATCCCCATAATCCAATAGGTAAAATTTGGGATAAAGAAACTTTACAAAGAATTGGTGATTTATGTGCAAAACATCATGTTATTGTTTTAAGTGATGAAATTCATTGTGATATTACCAATCCTCAAAAAGAATATATTCCTTTTGCTTCCGTTTCAAAAACAAATTTAGAAAATACAATTATGTGTATTGCACCAACCAAAGCCTTTAATATGGCAGGGATGCAAACAGCCTGTATTGTTGTACCAAATGAAGTATTAAGACATAAAGTCAATCGAGGAATTAATACGGATGAAGTGGCAGAACCAAATAGTTTTGCGATTTGTGCCACAAAGGCAGCTTTTAATCAAAGTGAAGATTGGCTTAATGAATTAAATCAATATATTCAAAATAATAAAGATTATGCGATTTCATTTATTCAAAAAGAAATCAAAGATGTTTATGTAGTGCCTACAGAAGCAACTTATCTTTTATGGATCGATTGTCATAAGGTATGTTTAGATAGTGTTGAACTCACTTCTTTTATAAGAAAGAAAACAGGTCTTTATGTAAGTGATGGTCTAGAATATGGTGAAAATGGAAAAGCTTTTATTCGTATGAATGTAGCTTGCCCATTTGAAAGATTAAAAGATGGTTTAAATCGTTTTAAAGAAGGAATTTATTTGTATCAAAACAAATAAATTCTTTTTTTAAAGAAAAACGTATGAAAAAATACAATATAAATAATAGGAGGACCAAAAGATGAAAGAGAAGATAACCATACCATTTTATAATGACCTATTATTTAAGTATTTTGTTTATGATAATGAAGATGAAGGATGCCAGTATATTCTAAAAAAGATTATTGAAGAAATAACACCTATTCGCTGTAAAGAACTTTATGTTATTAATTCAGAGTTAATGACACATCACTATCGGGAAAAAAGATCTATTTTAGATGTTAGAGTAAAAACCCAAGAAGGAGAGTATATCAATATTGAAGTGCAATCAACGGGATTATTTGAAAGTTTGCATCGAAGATTTCAATATTATGCTTTTAAAAATATTGCTTCACAAGTAAAAAGTGGAGATGAATATCGAAAGTTACAACCGGTATATCAAATAATTCTTTATCATGAAGAAGATAAGGAATATCATGAATTAATAAGAAAATTTAGTATTATGGATAATAAATATTATGATGATAAAGGAAGTTTAATACATATTTATTATGTGTTTTTAAAAGAAATTGAAAAAATAGTTAAAGAAAAGGGAAAAGATCATTTAAATGAATTAGAAGAGCTTTGTTATGTCATTGAAAAAGGTAATGAATGTGATAGAATAAAGATGACAAGGGTGGGACAAATCATGAAAGAAAAATATGATAAGTTTATGGAAGATATGAATTTAAGAGAAGAAGCCTGGGCTTATGAAAAGGCTGAATTTGATAAGATAGCTCATTATGTCGATGGAGAAGCTAAAGGAAAGGCTGAAGGAAGAGCTGAAGGAAAAAAAGAAAAATCGAAATCGCATGTCATAAAGTTCTATAAAATGAAATATCCAAATGAAGATATAAGTTGGTTAGAAAATCTCACAGAAAAACAGTATGATGAAATCTTTGATATGTTATTAAATAATGAAGATTTAGAAGTAATAAAGAGAATAATAGGAAAGTAAGGTACGAAAAATCGTACTTTTCTTTTGCTTTAATATTGAAAAATAAATTATATTTCTTTAATATATTTTTGAAGAAAAAGGGGAGAAGTGAATGATTAAATTAATAGCAACAGATATGGATGGAACTTTTTTAGATTCTTCTAAAAGATTTTCAATGGAATTTTTTGATATTTTTGCTGAACTTAGAAAAAAAGGAATTAAGTTTGTAATTGCTTCAGGAAATCAATATTTCCGTTTATATCAAAAATTTTTACCAATTTCTAATGAAATGTATTTTATTGGTGAAAATGGGAGTTATATAGCTAAAGGAGCAAAACTTATTTCAACTAATACTTTAAAAAAGGAACAAGTACAAGCGGTTATTCAATTAGTAGAAAAACATCCTGAATTGAATATGATTTTATGTGGTGTAAAAAGTGCGTATTGTTTAAGTGAATTTAAACATTTAGAATCAGTTGTTCGTACATATTATTGTAATTATCAATTTGTAGAAAGTTATGATGAAATTGATGACGAAATTATGAAAATAGCAATCTATGATCCTAGTCATCAAATTATCCGTTATGCTGATGATATTGCTAGAGGATTAGATAAAGGTGTTAAGGCAACAACTTCAGGTAATGAATGGATCGATATTCAAAATGAAGATATTAATAAAGGGGTAGCTATCAAGTTATTACAAAAAAAATTAAATATCAAACCGGAAGAATGTATGGCGTTTGGTGATCAAATGAATGATTATACTTTACTTAAAGCGGTAAAATATAGTTATGCTATGGCCAATGCTGTTCCACGTATTAAAGATATTGCTTATGGCATTGCTAAAAGTAATGATCATCAAGGTGTTTTAGAGGTGATCAAACAAGAAGTATTGAATGAATTATAGAGTGTAAACTCTTACATTGAAAAATAATTCTTGACATAAAAAATAAATAATGACAATTCAAATTATTATGATATAATGAGGAAGTTATCGAAGGGAGAGTAGCGTATGAATATTAGAAATATAGCGATTATTGCCCATGTAGACCATGGAAAAACAACATTAGTAGACCAATTATTAAAGCTATCTGGAACATTAGAAGACCGTGAACAAATTAGTGAACGTGCGATGGATAGCAATGCCCTTGAAAGAGAAAGAGGAATTACAATTCTTGCTAAAAATACAGCAATTAATTATAAAGATTATCGAATCAATATCATGGATACACCAGGCCATGCTGACTTTGGTGGAGAAGTAGAACGTATCATGAACATGGTAGATGGTGTTTTATTAGTAGTAGATGCTTATGAAGGAACAATGCCACAAACACGTTTCGTTTTAAAGAAAGCTTTAGCTGCTAAAGTAAAACCTATCGTAGTTATTAATAAAGTAGATAGGCCTGTAACACGTATTGATGAAGTTATGGATGAAGTCTTAGAATTATTTATGGAATTAGGCGCAGATGATGACCAATTAGAATTCCCAACAATCTATACTTCAGCTTTACAAGGAACATCAAGTTTAGATCCTGATATTTCAACACAAGTACCAAATATGGATTGTTTATTTGATATGATTATCAAAGAAATTCCTGAACCATTAGTAGATGTTGATGGACCTTTACAATTCCAACCAGCTTTATTAGACTATAATGATTATGTAGGACGTATTGGAATCGGACGTATTCAAAGAGGTAAGATTCATGTTAATGAATCAGTCACTTGTGTAAGAGCTGATGGAAGCCATAGTCAATTTAGAATTCAAAAATTATATGGATTTATTGGATTACACCGTATTGAAATTGAAGAAGCAAGTGCAGGAGATATCGTTGCTATTGCTGGCCTTGCTGATATTGGTGTTGGTGAAACAGTATGTACAACTGGTCAAGAAGAAGCCTTACCATTATTACATGTTGATGAACCAACAATTCAAATGGTTTTTGGAACAAATACTTCACCATTTGCTGGTCAAGATGGTAAATTTGTGACAGCTAGACAAATTGAAGAAAGATTATTTAAAGAAACAAATAGAGACGTTTCATTAAAAATTGAAAGAATTCAAAATAGAGAAGAATGGATCGTTTCTGGACGTGGAGAATTACACTTATCTATTTTAATTGAAAATATGAGACGTGAAGGTTATGAATTACAAGTTTCTAAACCTAAAGCAATCATGAAAGAAATCGATGGTGTTTTATGTGAACCATATGAAGAAGTAACTATTGAAGCACCTGATGATTGTATTGGAGCGGTTATTGAATCACTTGGATATCGTCGAGGTGTCTTAGAAACAATGGATTCTCGTGATGGACAAACACGTGTTGTTTATACAATTCCATCAAGAGGTTTATTTGGATTTATGACAAACTTCTTAACTATGACAAAAGGATATGGAATTATCTCTCACTCATTTATTGATTACCGTCCAATGGAAGGTGAAACAGTTGGTAAGAGAAACTTAGGAGTTTTAATTTCAATTGATAGTGGACAAACTACAGCTTATTCACTTGGAAGTGTTGAAGATCGTGGAGTTATGTTCGTTGGTCCTGGTGTGGATGTTTATGAAGGTATGATTGTTGGTGAACACAGTAGAGATAATGATTTAACTGTTAATGTTACTAAAGGTAAACAAATGACAAATACACGTTCATCATCAAAAGATTCTACAGTTGTTTTAAAAAGACCTCGTCAATTTAATCTAGAATCTTGTTTAGATTATATTAATGAAGATGAACTTGTAGAAGTAACACCAAATAATATTCGTTTAAGAAAACGCTATTTAACTGAAAACGAAAGAAGACAACAATATAGAAAAAATAACGGATAAGAAAGAGCTCATTCGAGCTCTTTTTTAAATTTGACACTAATTTGTGTAATATAATTTTGTGGATTTGCTTCAGTAAGTTCATCAATTAAACTTTCATCATAAGCAATATCATCTAATACTAGATGATTTTTTTTAGCATAATCTAAAAAAAGATGATAGGATTGATAAGATGTTTCATAAGTTCCTTTATGATAAATAACTAAATAGTTACCAGAAGGTATAATATCATAATTTTCATCTTCTAGTTGATTATCTAAAATTGTATAATAATATTGATAAAATGTTTTCTTTCTTTTTGACTTTAACATTTTTTTCCATTCAACCATTCCACTAATAGCATGTCCTAAGGAATGGTTTTGTTTTTTTCTATATTTAATATGTTCTCCTAAAATTTTATACTGATTGATTTCTTTACTATTAAAAGGAATATAATCACTTTTAATAATTTTAATCTCATCTCGATATTCGATATATACCATATCTGTCAATATTTGATTAGCTTTGGTAATAAGTTGACATTTTGTTTCCATCATATTGATCATTTTATGATAGGTAGTAATAATCTCTTTTAAAGTATTAATCTTATTAGAAAATAATTCATACGTACTTTGAGCATTACGATGTTCAATATAATCTTTGATTTCTTCTAAAGAAAGTCCTATCTTTTGAAGAGACTGTATAGTAGCTATAATGTCTAATTGAGACATTAAATAAAATCTATAGCCTTTTTCGTTTTTATATGCAGGTAAAAAGATACCTTTTTTTTCATAAAAAATTAAAGTTTGACGACTCACTCCTGAAATACTTGCAAATTCTGTTGGTGAAACATAAAAATTATCCATTTTTTAGCCAATCCTTTCCTAAATTAAAAAATTCACAAATAACACTTGATTGTATAGTTACAATATAGCATAAAATAAACGTAGAGTTAAGAAACAGGAGGAAAATATGTTAGAAGTCAATAATTTTTTTCATGGAACACGTATTGTAGAAGGATATGGTGTTTTAAATGAAACAGGGAATGAAGTAAAAACATTAGGGTTTAAGAAAGTGTTGATTGTTACAGATGATTTTTTATCTAAATCAGCTCATTATCAAGTATTAAAAGAAAGTTTAGAAAAAGAAGGAATTGAATATTTATTAGAAACAAACGTAAAACCTAATCCAAGAGCAGAAGATTGTGATGCAATGGCAAAAGTTGCTATTGAAGAAAAGGTAGATGCCATCATTGCTTTAGGTGGAGGGTCAGCAATGGACCAAGCAAAAGCAGTTGCTGCAATTGTTACAAACGGAAAAACAACTGTTGAATGGGGAGATGTAGAATTAGAACATTCAATTTTACCACTTATTTGTATTCCTTCAACTGCTGGAACAGGAAGTGAAGTTACATGGTGTGCAGTCATTACAGATACAGCAAGAATGTATAAAATGACAGTTGGGGATCCTATTCATATGATTCCAACACTTGCAATTTGTGATCCAACAATTACTTTAGATTTACCACAATCACTGACAGCATCTTGTGGAGTGGATGCTTTAACACATTGTATAGAAGCTTACACAGTTAAAGTTCATCAACCAATTACAGATGCGCTTGCTTTAAAAGGAATTTCATTAATTGCTCAAAATTTAGAAAAAGCTTATGTAAATGGTCATGATAAAGAAGCAAGAAGAAATATGATGATAGCAAGTACAATAGGAGGTATGTCATTTATTAGCTCTAATGTTGGTGCTGTTCATGCCTTTGCTGAAACAGTTGGTGCATGGTTTGATACACCACATGGTGTCGCTAATTCTTTATTTTTACCATATATTATGGAATACAACATTCCTGCATGTTTAGATAGATTTGTAGATATTGCTGATGCTTTAGGTATTGAAAGAAATGGTATGAATGATCAAGAGTATGCATATAGTGCAGTTCAATATGTAAAAGATTTAAATAGAAGATTAAATATTCCTAAAATTAAAGAAATAAAAGGGATTACTGAAGATAAGTTTGATGCAATTGCTCAAAGATCAGCAGATAATGTTTTATCAAATGATAATGCAAGAGAAATTCATAAAGAAGATTACTTAGAATTATTAAAAAAAGCTTATAAAGATGAAGGAGAAAAAGAAAATGCATAAGATTAAAAAAATTGTTGATTTATCATGGGAATTTACAGCTGATACACCAATTTATCCAGGAGATCCTGAACCGTCAGTTACTGTAGCAACAACTTTAGAAAATGAAGGTTATAATTTATCAACATTAGTAATGGGAACACAAACAGGTTCACATGTAGATGCCCCTTATCATTTTTCTAATGAAGGAGCAACAATTGATCAAATGGAGTTAGATTTCTTTTTAGGAGATGCTATTGTTGTAAGAGTCACTGATAAAAAAGCTGAAGAAGCAATTACAATGGAAGATATTGAACCTTATAAAGAACAAATTACACCTGGTAAAATTGTTTTATTTAATACAAATTGGTATAAAAAAAGAGGAACAGAAGAATTTTTCCATCATCCTTATGTTAATGGAGAAGTTGCTCATTATTTAGTAGAACAAGGTGTTAGATTTATTGGAATTGATACAATTAATGCTGATCAAACAGGTGGAACAGAATTCCCAGTTCATGATTTATTTTCTGAAAAACGCTTAATGATTGGAGAAAACTGGGCTTATTTTGATCGAATTGATTTTGAAAATCCTTATATTATTGCTATTCCAATGAAAGTTGTAGGTTGTGATGGTTCACCAGTAAGAGCAATTGCTGTTGAGTGGGAGGATTAATGATGGATAAAAAGATTATTCTAGGATATACACGTAGATTACTTGCAATTATTCCTTCTATTTTCTTTTGTGCTCTAGGGGTCGCTTTACTTGTTTCACCAGAATGGGGAAGCGATCCTCTTACTACTTTTGAAATAGGACTATCTAATGTTTTTCATGTTCAATTAGGAACAGCAGCACTTGTTTTTGAAGGAATTGTTTTCTTTGTATTTTTAATTATTAGAAGAGATTTAGTACATTTAGGAACATTAGCTTGGTGCTTTTTAATAGGTCCATTTGAAAATGTTTGGTTAGATTTTTTAGCACCAATATTACCACCTGTAGATGCGATGTCATTTGGTTTAAAAGTAGGTTGCATTATTGCTGGATCTTTAATCATTATCCTTACTCTAGCCTACTATATTCCTATTGGTCTTGGATATCAATCAAGTGATATTTTTGCTTTTGCAATGGCTGATTTATTACATAAGAGTTATGGTATAGGTTTATCAGTTTCTTATTGTATTTTATTTGCCTTGGGAGTTTTTATGGGAGCTTCTTGGGGGATAGGAACACTGATTGCAGTTTTTGTTTATGGACCAGTTATTGATCAATTATTACCTTATTTTAAACCTTATACTTATAAGATAGCTGGGATGACAGATGAAAAAGATGACTAAAAAACAAATGTATTTGTATGGCTTACCTGGTCTTGCAACATTGTTTACATTTACAATGTTTACGACTTATGGTTTATATTTCTTTACAGATGTTGTAGGACTTTCAGGAAGTTTTGCAGGTTTTATTATGACTATTGGGACTGTTTGGGATGCCATTACAGATCCTCTAGTAGGAATGATTTCTGATGCAAGAGATCCTCAAAAAGGACGAAGAAGACCATTTTTAATTGCTTTTGCCATTCCTTTTGGAATTGTTACATGGCTTTTATTTACGTCATGGAATTTTGTAGAAACCACACAAAAGATTTATTTTATTGTTGTTGCCATTTTATTTTATACATTTCAAACATTAATAGATATTCCTTATACATCTTTAAGTGGTGAAGTTACAAATGATTATGATACAAGAAGTCGACTAGCCACTATTAGAACATTTTGGGCTATCGTAGGGGTTGCTTTAGGAAGTGGTATCATGGCATATACTTCTTTTTTAGCTCCTTTTGTAGGAAGTATAAAGAATGCTTGGTCTGTTTGTTTTGCTATTTTTGGTTTTATTTGTACAATCAGTATTTTAATTGGTTGGAAAGTTTCTAAAGGTTATGAAAATCAAGAAGTCATCATTAAAGAAAAAGTAACTTTTAAAGATTTATTAAATGGACCATTAAGAAATAAAGCTTTTTTACATTTAACAGCAGCATTTATTTTTGCTATTTTAGCACAAGCTGTATTTTTAGGCGTATTAGTTTATTACCTTACTTATAATTTACAATTAAGTAATATGCAAGTGTCGATGGTCAATATTATTATGTGGATTGTTGCTTTGTTTTGGGTGTTTCCTATTAATAAATGGTCCATCAAATATTCTAAAGCTAAAGCTTGGTGTATTTCGATGGGGATTTGGTTTGTATGTATGATTGTATTTCCTCTATTTATCTTAAAACCAAAATCAGCTATTGGTCCTGTTATCATGACAAGTATTTTAGTAGTTGGACTTAATGCTTTATATCAAGTGATTTATGCAATGATTAGTGATTGCGTAGAAGTTGATTGTTTGATAAATAAGGTTAGAAAAGATGGTATTTTTTATTCAATGGCTACTGTTTCACAAAAAATAGCAGCAGCTATTGGGGTAAGTATCTTAGGAAACTGTATGGATAAAATTGGTTATAATGGTCAATTAGCAACCCAAAGTTTAGCAACACAACATGGAATTGCTCTTTTATTTATAGGTGTGACGTGTATGTGTTTACTTTTATCTATTATTTGTATGATGACAAATCCACTTACGAAGAAAAGATATCAAGATGTTTTAGAAGCTTTAAAGAAAAAAGAACAAGGTCAAGAAATTAATATTGAAGAATTTAAAGATTTGTTAATAATAAAGATGAAAAGATAGATTTTGAATAAAAATCTATCTTTTCTTTATAAAATAGAAAACATCAAGTATAATATGTTTGAAGAAAGTAGGGGATAAAATGATAGCAGGTATAGAAGTTAATCTATCATTAATTTTAAACATTATTCGTACAATTATTGATTTATTATTAGTGTGGTATATTTTATATTTAGGAATTAGTATGTTTAAACAAAATATGAGAACGATGCAGTTATTTAAAGGGGTTCTCATTATTTTGTTAATTAAATTAGTAACAAGTGTTTTAGGACTTTCAACAATGTCTTATTTAGTAGATACGGTTTTGACTTGGGGAATTATTGCGGTAATTGTAATCTTTCAACCAGAAATTCGTTCATTACTTGAAAAAATGGGACAAACTAAAAGAGATTATCATATGGAACGTTTATCAAATGATCAAAAGGAACATTTGTTAGATGAAATTGTTGATTCAGTGACAAAGTTATCAGAAACACAAACAGGGGCCTTGATTACTTTTGAAAGAGGACAATCTTTAATAGATTATATTAATACAGGAACTAAAATCAATGCCGATATTAAATCAGAATTATTTAATACGATCTTTTGGGAAGGAACACCTTTACATGATGGGGCAGTTATTATTAAAGATGACCGTGTTGTTTGTGCAGCTGCCTTTTTCCCACCAACTCAAAAGGATCTTTCACCTATTTATGGGGCAAGACATCGTGCTGCTTTAGGAATAAGTGAAATTACTGATTCATTAACAGTTGTAGTTTCTGAAGAAACAGGAACGATTTCTTTTGCTATCAAAGGAGAACTTATTAAAATTCCAAGAAAGGAATTAAGAGCAAGCTTAGTTAATGAACTAGGTTGGTTTAAATCAGAAGATGAAGAAGGTGATGAAGATGAGTAAAAATAATCAAGAACATCGTGATTCAACAACTGATTTTTTCTTAAATTTTATTTCAAAAGAAAAAGAAAAACCAAAAACAGAAGAAAAACATATCACTCCTCAATCTATTAATGATGAAATAGATTTAAGGGGAAGAGCTTTTGTAAATGGTGCTATTAAAGTGATGAATTTTATTAATTCTACTTTAGATAGAATGTTACAATCAGGATTATCTTTAAAAATATTATCATTTATTTTAGCAACGATTTTACTATTTACAGTTAATGGAGGTAATTTTGAAAATTTATTTTCAACACCTAATTCAGGAGATTATATTCAACAAGTCCCTGTGAAAATAGAAAATTTACAAGATGATTTTGTTGTTGCTGGAATGCCAGAGACTGTAAGTGTAGGCTTAGTTGGTCCTTCTATTGATATTTATAATGCTAAATTGATGAAAAATTATGAAATATATGCTGATTTTTCGGGAATAGGGGAAGGTGAACAGACAGTAGAATTGAAATCAAGAAATTTCTCTAATGATTTAGAAGTTCTCATTGTTCCTCAAACAGTAACGGTAACAGTTTCACAAAAGGTAACTAAAACGTTTAGTTTAGGATATCGTTTTAAAAATGAAGATAGCTTAAAGGATAAACATTCTGTTTCAGTAGATAGTATTGAACATAGTGAAGTAGAAGTAAGGGGTTCACAAGATAATATTGATAATGTTTATTCTGTTGAAGCAATTATTGATTTAAAGGGAGTGACAGATTCGTTTACTCAAGAATGTAAAGTAAAGGCTTTTGATCGAAGTGGAAAAGCTTTAAATGTAAGTGTTATTCCTTCAATTGTTAAAGTGGATTGTTCATTGTCTAATTATAGTAAGACAGTTCCACTTGTACCTGAATATACAGGAAATGTGGCTAATGGATATGCAATAGATCAAATGATTTTTTCAAAAGATAAAGTAAAGATTTATGGTGATGAAAGTAAATTAAAGGATATTAATAATATTAAAGTTAAAGTGGATGTAAGTGATTTGGAAGAAGGTCGTACATTTAAAGACTTAAAATTGTTAAGTGTTTCAGGAGTTAATAAGATGTCATTTACTAAAGTGGATGGAACAATTACGCTTGTTCCTTCTGAACAAAGACAATTTACGGATATACCAATTCAAATAAAAAATGGCAAAGAAAGCAATGTTTCTATGTCAAGCGATACATGCAATTTAACAGTTATTGGTACAAGTGATCGTATTAATGCTCTTACAAATGATGACATTAAGGTCTATGTAGATGTCGTTGGGTTAAAAAAGGGTCGACATAATGTGAAATTAGAAGTAGAATTAAGTGACGAAACTTTAACATATCGTTTAGATAGCGATGAACAGATTCGCGTAAATATAAAGAAATAGGAGAGATTTAAAATGGGAAAATATTTCGGAACAGATGGCTTTCGTGGGGAAGCTAATAAAGATTTAACAGTTGAACATGCTTATAAAGTAGGAAGATACATTGGGTGGTATTTTGGAAGAAATAAAGATCATGCTCAAGTTGTTATTGGGAAAGATACAAGAAGAAGTTCTTATATGTTAGAATATGCACTTGTTGCTGGACTTACAGCAAGTGGTGCAGATGTTTCTTTAATGCATGTAACAACAACACCAAGTGTTGCTTATATTACAAGAACAGATGGTTTTGATTGTGGAATTATGATTTCTGCTTCACATAATCCATATTATGATAATGGAATTAAAGTTTTAGATTGTAATGGTCATAAAATGGATGCGAGGGTTGAAAATTTAATTGAACAATACATTGATGGCGAAGTAGATGAAATTCCATTTGCTACAAAAGATGAAATTGGATGTGCAACAGATTATTCAGTAGGTAGAAATAGATATTTAGGATATTTAATGTCTATTCCTACACGTGCTTTTAAAAATATTCGTGTTGGTTTAGATTGTGCTAATGGTGCTAGTTCTAATCTTGCTAAAAGTGTTTTCGATGCTTTAGGAGCAAAAACTTATGTGATTCATAGTGAACCAGATGGTTTAAATATTAATACAAACTGTGGTTCTACACATATTGAATCATTACAAGAACTAGTAAAATCTAAAGGATTAGATATTGGTTTTGCTTATGATGGTGATGCTGATCGTTGTTTAGCTGTTGATGAATTTGGAAGAGTTATTGATGGTGATTTAATTCTTTATGTTTGTGGTAAATATTTAAAAGAACATGGTGAATTATCTAATGATACAATTGTTACAACAGTTATGTCTAACTTAGGTTTATATAAAGCGTTAGATAAAGAAGGTATTAAATATGAAAAAACAGCTGTTGGAGATAAATATGTTAATGAAAACATGGTGAAAAATGGTCATTGTATTGGTGGAGAACAATCAGGACATATCATTTTCTCTAAACATGCCACAACAGGAGATGGTATTTTAACATCTTTAAAAATTATGGAAGCAGTTATTGAAAGCAAAAAAACATTAGCTCAATTAGTTGAACCTGTAACAATTTATCCTCAATTAATGAAAAATGTATATGTAAGAGATAAAAAAGAAGCTCAAAATGATGTTGAAGTACAAAAAGTCATTAAAGAAGTTGAAGATAAGTTAGGTGATGAAGGACGTGTTCTTGTTCGTGAATCAGGAACTGAACCGGTTGTACGTGTTATGGTTGAAGCGGATACAAATGAAAAATGTTTACAATCTGTAGATTATATCATTTCTAAAATGAAAGAACGCGGATTTGTTATTGAAAGATAAAATCACATATTATCACAAAATATTGCCATATATTATGGCAATATTTTAACTATAATAGGTCATAATAGAATAGGATACAAATGAGGTGAAGAAGATGTTATTTAAAATTAATATTATAGATGATGAAAAAAATCTAAATGATTTGGTAAGAACTTATTTAGAAAAAGAAGGCTATAGTGTTTGCTCATTTTATACGTATGATGAAGCTTTACTTCATAAAGATGATGATGTACATCTATGGCTTATAGATATTATGTTAGATAAGGCAAGTGGTTTTGAATTGTTTAATGAAATAAAGGCAAGTAAGCCTAAAATGCCAATTATATTTATGTCAGCTAGAGATCAAGAATTTGATCGTATTATTGGTTTAGAAAAAGGCTCAGATGACTATATTACAAAACCATTTAATATTAAAGAAGTTATTTTAAGAATTAATAATTTATTAAAACGTGCTTATGATAATCCATCTAAGATACAAATAGATGGTTATGATATTGATTTAGAAAAAAGAAGAGTCTTCTATAACAATAATGAAATCATTTTAACAACAAAAGAATATGATCTACTTGTTTACTTTTTAAATAACAAAGGATTAGCTATTTCAAGAGAACAAGTTTTATCAAAAGTATGGGACGAAAATTATTTTGGTAGTGATCGTGTCGTTGATGATACACTTCGAAGATTGCGTAAAAAAATGCCAGAAATTAATATTCGTACGATTTATGGATTTGGATATCGTTTAGATTAATGCTTACGAAATATTCTTTACAAAAACAACTTGTTATTATTTTTTCAATTATTGCGATAGGTGTTTTAGCAATTCTATTGCCTATTATTGATAACAACTTAACACATGTTATTGATAATGAAATGTATGATGTTTTGACACGCTCACAAAATGATTTTTACTCATATGATTTTTCTCCTGATTATGCAGGTTCAGATAAACAAATTTATCATTTTACTTATAACATTAATGAAGATACGCTTACAACAGCGCAAAATATTTCTGCTAAGAAATATCAAATATTAGATTATGTTTTTCAAAATGATCTTTATAAGATGGTTAAGAAAAATAAAAAGAAATTACAAGAAAAGGTTAAAATGCAAGACCAAACAGTATATTATCAAATTGTAAAAGCGGATGATTCTAATTATATTATTTCACTTGTTTATAGTGATTATTCTAAAACATTGATTAATAATCTAAAGGATCAAGTTATTGATATCTTTTATATTGCTTTTTTAATTATTGGACTTGCTTTGTTTATTTGGGTTTCATCTTTAATAAAACCATTGAAACTTATTAAAAATTATATAGATGATATAAAAAATGATAAAGAAAGTGAATTGCATATTCAAAGAGAAGATGAGATAGGTGTTTTATCTTCTTCATTAATAGAAATGAAAGAAGAGATAGATCGACAAAATGAAATTAAAGAAGAAATGATTCATAACATTTCTCATGATTTAAAAACACCCATTGCTTTAATTCAAACATATGCTCAAAGTATTAAGGATGATATTTATCCTTATGGAGATAAAGATTCATCAGTGGATGTTATTTTAGAAAATACAGATCGGTTAGAAAAGAAAGTAAAAAGTTTACTATATTTAAATCGATTAGATTACATAAGTGGACAAATTGGAGATGAAACATGTTCAATGAAAGAATTGATTGAACATATTGTTTTCCAATTAACAGCTATGCATCCACAAATAGAAATTATTACAGATTTACAAGATTCATCTTTTAAAGGAAAAGATGATTATTGGCGTATTTGTATTGAAAATATTATAGAAAATGCTGCTCGTTATGTACACCATGAAATTAAAATTATTTTAAAAGATCAATATTTAGAAATATTTAATGATGGTGAACCTATAGATAATTCAAATCCTGAATCTTTATTTCAACCTTATGAAATAGGACATAAAGGACAATTTGGTTTAGGATTATCTATTGTTTATAAAACAGTAACAATGTATGGATATAAAGTTGAAGCTGTTAATAGAGTTGATGGTGTAAGTTTTATTATTCAAAAGAAAGATTAGTCGAATGATTAATCTTTTTTTTAAAAAGTGTTGCTTTTTTTGATAAAGAGTGGCACTATTTTAGAGTTATCAATTCTCAAAAATAGAGAAAAAGAGTATAATAAACTTTAAGGAGCTAACTATATAAAATTCAAGTGATTTTATGAAAAAGTTTGAAAATATTTA
>NZ_JAJDKB010000079.1:0-7233 GCF_020589955.1 Faecalibacillus sp. TM498 | reverse complement strand
ATCATTTTTTCTTTTAAAAAATTAAAAAAACGAAATAATTTTCTTATTTCGTTAAATGATATAAATAGCAAGGGCAATTAAAATACTTGCAAGGATATCTGTTAAATAGTGAACACCTGTAAGCAGTCTTGTACAAGTAATTGTAATAGCAAGTGCTGAGAGTAATAATCCCATATTTGGTCCTCGAGCAATAACGGTCAAAGCAATAGAAATAGCTAAACTCGTATGAATACTTGGGAAAGAATGACCTATTCTTTTTTTATCATCAATAGGTTTAAGGTCATACTTTTGAATAGGACGAGGTCTATCAATTAATATTCTAAGTAGAACAGTAATTAATAAAACGACAAATGGTTTAATAAATAAAAGATAAAAACCAGTTTGTGATTCGATAACTATTTTTAGTAAAAAAAGTGAATAAAATATAGCGACCATCCATGGACAAAATTTTGATGCAAAATAAACACAAGATTTTATAAAAGGATGTTTATACATAAATTTATTGATACCTTCATAAAAAAACTTCATATTGACCCTCCAAAGTTTTGATATATCTATTATACTATAAAAGAGAAAAGATAGCATTAATAATCGAATTACGATATAATGGACATAATAAGAGGTGTAAAATATGAATAGAAAAATAATGCCCTTTATGTTACTTTTAATAGAAGTAATAATGTATTACTTTATATGTTTATACTTCCATATGGATTTAGATTTAATCATTGGATCAGGAATACTTTATTTCCTATTCTTATTTATATATGGACATTATTCATTAAATACATGTTTAATATGGGATGAAATTAAAGCGTTAGTTAAATCAAGTTTTTGTTTTTATATCGCATTGCTTGTGTTAGTACCAAAATCGACAGGTTATGAAAGAAGAATGCATTTAACAATCATGGTAGCTTCAATGTTTATTATTTGTTTACTAGCTGATAGATATATTAGAATTGCTTTTAGAGATCAATTTGCTAGAAGAACATTGGTTATTGGAACAGGTTACGAAGCAGCAAGATTAGGTAAAATATCTAATAATAATCGTTTTGCTCTAACACAAGTAAAAGGTTATGTGGATGCGAATTGGACAGATCAGTTATTTGATTTTAAACAGGAAAATGTGATTAAAAATAGTTTTATTTATAGTTATGAAGAATTGGATGAGGCTATTAAAACTTTAAAAATTGAACAAATTATTGTGGCTTTACCAGAAGCAAGTGAAGAAGTAATTGATAAGGTGATGTCGGATATTTATGGAAAAGTTGAAAGTGTTAAGTATTTACCAGATGTTAATGGAACAATGACTTTTTCTTCTGAAGTTCAGGATTTTGATGGACAATTACTGATTGCAACAGCAAATAATGAAATGTCTCCTTTAGCTAATACAATGAAAAGATTTGTTGATATTTGTGCTGGGATAGTAGGTTGTTTAACATTAATACCACTGATAATTTTTGTTAAGTATAAATATGTAAAAAGTGGAGATCATGATAATATTATATTTAGTCAAGATAGAATTGGTAAAAATGGGAAGATGATTAAAATTTATAAATTTAGATCAATGGTACCAAATGCTGAAAAAATCTTAGATGAACTGATGGAAAAAGATCCAAAAATCAAAGAAGAATATCTGACAAATAAAAAACTAGTCAATGATCCAAGAATTACACCAGTAGGAAAGTTTTTAAGAAAAACATCTTTAGATGAATGGCCTCAATTTGTCAATGTTCTTTTAGGAGAAATGTCACTTATTGGCCCTAGACCTTATTTGCCTAGGGAAAAAGAAGATATGGGTCAGTATTATAATTCCATTATTAAATGTAAACCAGGAGTTACAGGAATGTGGCAAGCAAATGGTAGAAGTGATGTTGAATTTAATTATCGTTGTAAATTAGATGATTATTATTATCATAATTGGTCTATTTGGTTAGATTTTACGATTATTTATAAAACAATTAAAGGTGTTGTTTATGGTAAGGGATCGTTATGATTCCTTTTTTTGTTTAAATAACAAAAAAAGGAAAATATTTAAAAAAATAATGTAATGAAACCTATTATGATTGATTTAATAATATATGATGATAAAGTATAAATAGGTAATATATATGTTAATAAAAAGTAAGGAATCTAAATGATACAAGCAAAAGTAACAAAAAATTTAACAGGGATTACAATACAAGGAGATTATGATGATTTTAATGATTTAGTTAATGCTATTTATTGAATGACAGGAGTAGATAGTAATGAAGCTGGGTTATATGATGAAGTAAAAATGAGATTGTTAGGTTTGTGTTATGATATTCGCCATGCGTATATGGGTGATAGGGAAGTTGTTTTAAAAGATAATGTTTTAAATGAAGATTTGAAAGAAGAAATGGGAATTAAAAATTGTGAACAAAATATTTATTATAGTGTGAATGTTTTATATCCAGAAGCTCTTTTTCTTGCGTTAGCTGTTCCAAATATGTTTATATGTTGTAACTATTATTATGGTAAAAGAGATGAATGTGATCAAGAATTTAAAATGTTTAGTTCGAATTCGGATTATTTAAAAGATAAAGCTCTTTTAATGTTATTATCAGCAGTTATTTTCCAATCACTTGAAGAAGTGATTGGAAGTGATGAGTTTAATAAAGTATATAAATTAATAGAAAAATCACGAGAGTATTATATACATTATGTGACTCAATATGTTGATTATTGTAATTTGGAATTTCTTAAAACTGATATCAATAAAAGAAAAGATAAATTAATTGATATTACTAAAAAATTCATTAAACCATCAAAAGAATATCAAAGAATGGAGAAAAGAATTAAAGAGTATTCCCAAAAGCATCAAATTCCAATTTATGCTGTAGAAGATGATAATTTAGAATATCCAAATGAAATAGAGTGGTAAAAATATTAAAATAACCAAGAATAAATCAAAATTAAACGAATATAATATTAATGATCCTAAGTTACCCGTTGGGGCTTAGGACTTTTATATTTTTTTAATTAAATACCAATTTTCTGAAAGCCCCATTTGTTCATATACTTTTTCTAAAGTTATTACGTTTAATTTTTTTGATAAGCTTGAAAGGCGACCACTTATTTTATTAAACATTGTATTAAATTCTTTAGATGGTAGTAAAATTTTTGAAACAATGATTATAGAAAAAATATCATTTTTTCCTTTTATATATTGATTTTTAGTATTTTTTTGTATAGTTAATAAACTATGATAATTTGTATCAGAAATTTGTTTTTTACATTTTGTATTATATAACCTATCATCGTGAGCACAAATATTTCTAAAAAAAGCCAATACTTCTATATATGATATTAAATCAGTTTCTTGTATACCCCAATGTTGAGAGACTTCTATTCTTTCTTTTTGTTTCATAAGATTATAAAATGTGGATAATCTAGAAAAAGAAATTGCATTAACTAGTACCCATAGAGGAACGTATCCTTCTTTTACAACGTAATGATTTATATAATCTTTCTTTATTGTATATCTTGCTAAATCCATTTGCATATTTGATATTAGTTCGTTAATATGTTTTGCTCTTTCATTTATTTTTTTCTTTGATGCGGATTTATAATCAATAAAATCAAAATTTGAATATCGTAAGTAGTTTTCTACACCATGATATTTTGAAAAAACATGTGAAACAAGAGTTCTTAAAGTGTTTTCAATTTGTAGTGTGTATTTGAATATTATAGCACGTAATTCTCTATCAAATTCATACAATGAATAAATTTCATTGAATGTAGTTCCTTTAATAAATTTCTCGTTTTTATTTTCATCTGTATAACAAAATAAATCTTTATAACCATTGATTACATTATAATAATTATGAATTTCTAATATTTCTTTTGCTTGGTCAATATCGTTAATAATCAAACCTCGTTCTTGTAGAATATTTATTTGGTCATCGAATGTTTTATAATTATGCATATTGTAGAACTCCTTTATAAAATAAAAAGTCTCGAGCCCCAACGGGTAACTCGAGATCTAACGTACTTATATAGTATACCAATTGAGAATTTTTGTAAATAAATTTTTAAGATTTAAATGATAAATTTTCTTCCTATAGTTTATCATATTTTTTAGTTCTATATTATGATAATTATAAGAATTATTTATAAACTGTGATGCGAAATTTGTATGTAATAGTTTATTGGAACAATTAGATAAAAGTTATGAAGTTGATATTCTATACCTTTTTATAAATGTTTTTAAGTTGATGTTATTTAATAAACTTAGCAGAAATGTATGTAGAAAGATAATATATTGTACCTTTGGGTTGCTAAATATGTAGTTAGGTGTTGAAAGATAAAATGTGCATAAAGATAATGATACAATTTTTTTATTGGAGGGACTATGATGAAAGAAAATAAAAAAATGAAAAAAGTTGCAATAGCAACAGTAACAACATTAGTATCATTATCATCTACTGTTATGGTTAATGCTTTAGATGCTGATAATGATATTGCACAACAATCTATTTAAGAAGAAAGTGTACAAGGAGTAGCAGAGCAAGATACCAAACAAGGGTGGTCTATTGAAGATGGAAAGAAGTATTACTATAATGAGTGGGGTCTTCGAGTAGGCGGATTAGTTACCATTGATGGTATTACTTATTATTTTGGAGAACAAGGATGTAGTCTATCTGAGTTTGAAGGTGATTACACAATGAATGGTCATAGTGATCATAAATTGTTTACTTATAATAATAAAGGAATAGTAGAAGAAAGTATTGAAATAGTACCTAATGAAATTATTGAATTTAAAGGAAATAGATACTGTTTTGATTCATACTATAAACCATATAATGGTGTTAGAGAAGTCAATGGGAAAAAGTATTATTTTGTAAATATTGATGCTTGGACATATAAAGGTGTTCATACAATTGATGGTGAAAGATATTATTTCAATGAAAATGGGCAATTAGCAGTAAATAGGGAAGATAAAGAATATATTTCTATTTCTTTTGTTGATGGATATGGAATTGATAGATACTTAGTATCTTATGATAAAGATGGTAAAGTAAAAGAAACTAAATTAATTAAACCAAATCAATGGATTGAATTTGCTGGTGGAAAATATTATTTTAATAAGAATTATGATGCATATAGTGGTTGGCAAGAAATAGATGGTAAAATGTATTTCTTTGATGAAAATAGTAAAGTTCATACTGGATGGTTAGAAGTAGATGGTAAAAAATACTATTTAAATCAAGATGGTGTAATGGTAACTGGAACACAAGAAATAGATGGGAAGCAATATACATTTAATGAAAAAGGTGAAATGTATGATGCAAATAAATCAGCTGATAATAAAAATACAACTGAACAAATAAAAACAGAAACTGTATTTAAATCTACTAATAAAAAAGATAAAAGTTCTAAAGTAAAAACTGGGGATGAAACAGTTGTTGGTATGTGGTCGATATTAATGTTTATTAGTGGATTGTTTGGAATTAGAGGTTTCAAAAGATGGAATTAGAGGTTTCAAAAGAAAAAAAGAAATTTAAGGTATCATATATTTGTAAATAGAAATTGGATGGTGTGAAATTAGAAAATATAGTGGAATGGTAGCTGATGAATCATTCCACTATTTGTGTTAAAAGTTTCTAAAAAAATAGACTTGAATCATAACCTTTAGTACAATAATTATATGAATACAGAGGAGGGATGACTGTGTTTAAGAAAATTTTAAAAATTATAATTGTAATGGCATTAACATTTTCGATGTCAATACCACTAATAAATGTATATGCATTTGAGGAAAATTATGAAAGAAATGTAATGCCTACAAGAAAATATGAAAATTTTGATGAGAATGTTAATGAAAATTCAAATAATTCATTAGCTAGATCATCACAAATGCCTGTGACATATAGTTCTGTAGATAAAGGATATGTTACAAGCGTTAAAAATCAAAATCCTTATGGAAATTGTTGGGCATATGCTGCATGTAGTGTAGCAGAATCTTATTTAATTAAACATGGAATAGCTGATAAAAATATTGATTTATCTGAAGCACATTTGAATTATTATATGTATCATAATCAGGGTGATAATTATGAAAATACTGATAATGATCAAACAAATGTCGTAGGGCAATATTCTTTTATGAATGTTGGTGCTGATCCTAAAATGTTACAACTAGCAATGAGTAATTTTGGACTAGCAAGTGAATCAAATTACCCAATTTCTAATATTGAAGAAATGCAAGGATCAAAAGAAAATCAAAATAATACGCAATATGTTATGACAAATAGTAATTTATTATGTCAACAAGCAAAAGGAAACGAAGAATTGATAAAACAAGCAATTTTAGATAATGGAAGTGTCTTAGCTTGTTACTATGATGCAGCAGGTGTTATTAAAGGGGAAAGCTATTATAATTCACAAGAAATTAATAGTTTTAATCATGCTATAAGTATAGTTGGTTGGGACGATAATTATGATGCAAATAAATTTAGAACGGTTCCTTCTAGAAATGGTGCATGGTTAATTAAGAATAGCTGGGGAACTGGTTTTGGAAATAAAGGGTATTTTTGGATTTCTTATGATGAATATTCATTGGGTGATGTCTATTCATATGAATTTGAACCTAAAAATAATCAAGAAACATATCAATATGATGGAACAACTAATGCGTTTAATTATTTTATTTCAGACAAAACGGATACATATGCTAACGAGTTTTTAGTTAAAGGAACAAATGAGGTGCTTAATGCAGTTACGATTGGTAGTAATACACCTAATGTTCCGTATAAATTAGAAATTTACACAAATTTAACAGATACAAATAATCCAACATCGGGGAATTGTGTTTTAACCCAAAATGGAACATTAGAGAATAGAGGAATTAATTATATTAAATTAGATTCAAGTATATCACTTCAAAATAGTACATATTATTCAATAGTATTTACTTTAATGGGAACAAATCAAAACAATGCATCAATAATGCTAGATACAACAGAAAAAGCAAGTGATATTGAGTTTATTGCTGATCATTCTAATGAATATTGTTTTACGAAACAATATGACACTTGGCTTAAATTAATGGATTACACATGTCGTATAAAAGGAATTACTGAACAAAATGTTTTAAGACCAATAGAATCCATCACACTAAATAAAACAACACTGTCGTTAGTAAAAGGAAATAGTGAAACATTACAAGCGACGATCAATCCAAGCGATGCAACAGATGATAAGACACTA
>NZ_JAJDKB010000078.1:0-7368 GCF_020589955.1 Faecalibacillus sp. TM498 | reverse complement strand
GAGATTCAATTTTATTGCCATTGTTGTTTGCATCTTTTATCCATTTATGAATTGTGCTATCTGCATATCGGGCAGAGAAGTTCATAGAATACACCGATGGAGCAGAACCTCTGACAGAGATGGGTACGGACTTCATGCTGAAAATACTGGACCACATCAAGGTTTTTGAGGATGGAACATTGTTGGTGGTGTTCCTGGATGGAACGGAGATTGAATGTAAAAATGAAGAGGAATAAGAAAAAATGCCGATTGGGAGTTACGATTCCTGATCGGCTTTAAAAGTGTATCAAAAATAAATTAAAATAAAATTGATACAATAAGATTGACAAAACGTTGATAAAACAGTATAATTTTAATGTATCAAAAAAATAAAAAAAGAGGAAATGATATAAATGATAGTATATGAATTGATTCCTAAATTAATAAGAGCAGCATTAAATAATGATAAGAAGGCTGTAGAATCGATTTCTCTCATGATAGGGAGAAAAATAAAAAAAGAGTATCCTCAAATAGCATCGGAAATTATGCAAATAACCGCCAATAGCAGTGTGGGGGCTGACACATTGAGAACATTGGATTTGACTCCCGCTCCAGTTGATAGAGAAACTCGAAGCCAATTGGTGAAGGTAGAAGAACCGATAATGGTAGAAGAACCGATATTATCGCCAGAGGTTTGGCATCAACTAAAGGATTTTTTGCTAGAACGCAAATTGTTGGAAAGATTTTTGGAGGAGGATATTGTTCCACCTAATAGTATATTATTGAGCGGAAAACCAGGGGTAGGTAAAACGTATATAACAAAATGGCTTTCTTATAAACTTAATTTACCAATAGTGACGGTTGATTTGGCAACATCGATATCAAGTTACTTGGGTAGAAGTGGACAAAATATAAAAAGTATATTTGACTATGCTAAATCCCAAAATGTTATTTTGTTTTTGGATGAGTTAGATGCTATTGCAAAAAGAAGAGATGATATGGGAGATTTAGGAGAACTTAAACGGTTGGTAAATGTCCTTCTAAAAGAATTGGAAGAATGTCCGGTTACTTGTGTGATTGTAGGTGCTACTAATCACCCAGAGATATTGGATAAAGCAATATGGAGGCGATTCGACAGGAATATAGAAATCCCTATGCCTGGAAAGGAAGAACGCAGGAAACTTGTTGAGAGAACATTGGGTAATAAGTTCGGTGAGATGAAAAGTGATACAATAAAGTTCATTGTTGGAAATACAGAAACTGTTTCTGCTTCTGAAATTTGTAAACTATGTGAACATATAAAGCGTCAGATGGTGATGAATCGCGATGACAAGCCAGATATACTTGCTTTGAGAGAGTGCTGCCGCATAATTGAATTAAAAGATCGAAATGAAAAAGTTCAATTATGTAAGCGGATAAAGAATGAATTTCCAGAATTATCGTTGAGAGATATTTCAAATATTACTATGATTTCATCGGCATCAGTTGGAAGATATATAAAGGAGTGATGATATGGAAAAAGGAAAATATTCCATTATTGCAAATGGAGAATTATATGTAGAGCCGATTAGTAAAAAAATGAATTTTCCACCTAAAGAATGGCCGCATGATTATAACGACGCAAAAATAAATATTTGCAATGATTTGAATAATATCAAAAAGAAGATCGAAGATAAAGAAGAAATATTTTTGGATGAAAAAGTTCTGTGTATTCGATTGGAGCCTAAATTGGAAGCAAAATCATATGTTCCAGATTCTTTGATGATATCGAAAGACATGCAGATTATAGGTGGAAGAAAATATGCCTTTGTAGATGAAAATGGCGAAAAAAAAGATGCAAAATTGTATTTTGTCAAGACAAAAAATGCAGGAATAGATAAATTAGAAAAAACACTGAGAAATGGAAGTAAGGATACTGTCGAAAAATGGAGAAGACAGATACAGTCTATAAAGAATATAGACCTGCTAAGTAGCGAGGAGAAGGTTCAGGGATTGACAGAGGATTGGACGAAAGGAACAATAGAAATTGTTCTTCATCCTTTGGAAAATAGTGTCCAGAAAATGTTAGATGCATTTATGGAAATTTCAGGTTTATCTTCAAATGAAATGAAGATAAAAAGCTATGAAAAAGGTTTAACTTTTATCAGTGCAGTTTGCAATCGGGAAATAATAGCAGCTATTGAAAAGTTTAATCCATTGAGGTCTTTGCACCCTATGGGAGATATTGATCTTGAACCAATGCGAATGGTGCAGGAAGTGGAAGGGCCTAGGCCGGCAAAAAAGAAAATGCGTTCTAATATAACAGTAGGAATGTTTGATGGTGGTATAATTGAAGATCATGTCTTGTTAAAAGGTTATGCAAAGGAAAATGATGTAGTAAATACAACGGCCACATCAAATTCGTTACAACATGGGAATTCAGTGTGTGGAGCTATATTGCATGGTCACTTAGGTGGAAAAACTCCATCAGATGAATTGAAAAATCCCTCTGTATTCGTAGAGTCATTTAGAGTGTTGCCAGCTGAAACACAGATAACGAGTACACGAGATGCTGAATCGGTACATGGAATGTACGAAACTATTGATCAAATTGAAACTGTTGTAGCTGAACGTAAAGATATAAAATTATATAACTTATCATTTGGTCCTAAAGAACCGATTTTGGATGATAATATAAGTCGATTTACATATGCATTGGATCGTCTGACATATAATGTAGAGGAAGGAGAAATTAACCCGCTTTTTTGTACTGCTGTCGGTAATGATGGTAATAGAGGGGAGTATTTGAACCGTATTCAAACCCCGTCTGATATGGTAAATGGACTTGCGGTGGGAGCATATACATATAATTTGTTTGGTGAAAAAATCAGAGCAGATTATAGCAGTGTAGGTCCTGGAAGAGAAGGAGCGAAAACAAAACCTGATTTGTTAGAGTTTGGTGGCAGTCAGGAACGGCCGTTCATTGTTGTTGGAAGAGGTAATGATAAGGTTGGTATTAGTGCAGGGACAAGTTTGGCAACTCCTGTGGCAACGGGAAAAATTGGTCAGATGATGGCACATTCACCATCAATTACTCCACATTTGGGACGAACATTATTGATTCATAATGCGACCTCTATGTCTGGGGTGCGGGATAATGAATGTGGATATGGATTTGGTAAAGAGGATGTTGATGATATTTTAAAATGTATTGGAAATAAAGTGACAATACTATATTCGGGAGATTTGCCTGCTGCGAGTACGGTTAAATTACCTATTTTTTCACCTGGAGTTAATCAATCAACAGGAAATGTGAGTGTTATATGGACGATAACAACTATTGTTAATCCGGATATAACAGATACGGATGCATATACCAATAACTGTATAGAAGATACATTTTATCCTAACAGTGCGGTGTTTAACTTTTCGAAAAAAGGGAAAAAGACAATAAAGCTAAATCTTACAAAAACAGAAGATGCACAGCAGATGAAAAAATTATTGGAGCAAGGATATAAAATGTCGGAATTACCTGTAAGTGGTGCTGCAAAAAAAGATAAAAGTGAGAATGCACTTAGAAATAAAGATTTAAAATGGGATACTGTTATAAAGAAAACCAAATCTATGAGAGCAACATCATTGTTAAACCCATTTTTAACATTGCATGCGATTGAAAGAAATGGGTATGAGCATGAAAATATTAAGTATTTTGTAGCAGTTACTATTGAAGCCAAAGGGTATAAAGGAAATTTGTATGATAATATACTACAGACATACTCTAACTTGTTGCCGATAGAAATCTATAATGTGAACAAAGTTATGGTTCCTGTTGAATAAATGAGAAAAATCAATTGGAGTGTTTTCCGATTGATTTTTTTATGTATAATTATGTCATGAACAGTTTTTATATTATTATCCATGAGAGGTGCTAGTATGGGATATGAAATAGAGTTTAAATTAATTGATATAAAAGATATAAATAAAATTCAATGTGTCGAAGAAACAGAAGGTCCCTTTGGAGATGATGTTAAAGTTGTATGTAGACATGATATTACAGATGAATATTGCAAAACTATAATGCAGAGAGCAATGACGAGAATAGCTATAGAATGTGAGTGGCGTTATATTGGATGTACAGAAAGAATAGGTCATCATGAGTTTGAAGTATCAGGACCAGTAAATAAGTATATAGTAATATTCCAACAAGATACATATGAATGGAATGTGCAATTAACGGTAGAAATAGGATATAAGAATTCATGTCATAAAAGCGAACAAAGTTATGATGCTTTTTTGGAAAAATTGAAACTTGCTATTAAAAATAGCATGGTACGAGATTGGTATAAATGTGTGTGGATTAGTGATAGTCAATCTTTATGGTTATCAAGAGAAGTTTATTCAGAAATCTATATGGCAGAAAATGAACTTCGAGCATTTGTAAGTAAAGTGATGATTGATAATTTTGGGGCTGAGTGGCATGATAGACCAGAGTTTTCCAAGTTAAGTGCCAGTATTGAATTAAATGCAGATAATGTGAAAAGAAATGTTCCTAATTTTGCCAATATTGATGTGAATTTGTATACGGTCACTTTAGAAGGGCTGATGGATACTGTACAGTCAGATATATATACTGACGCCATGTCATCTGATTCAGAAGTTCAAAAGAGAATTAAAAGTAAAATTTTTTCAACAACCCAATTGGATAAAATGAAATCTGCATTGGATTTTCTGAGAAATCAATACACTAAAAAATACAATATTTGGGACAAGTTTTTTATTCCTTTTATTGATAAGCCGGAGGAATTCCAAACCTCATTAACAAGTTTTATAGCGAATAGGAATCATGTTGCACACAATAAATTGTTGGATTATTCCGCAAAAGAGAAAATGTTATATGACACTCATGCGTTTAGAGGTTATATAAAGGAAGCTGTTAGAAAATTCGATAGTGAAAATCGTTCTGAAGAAGTAGAAGAGACTTTGCAAGCTATAGAGGATCAAAAAGAATATGAACGAGAAGCACATTTAGAAATAGTACAGTCTGAAGCAGGAATATCAATAAGGGATAGAAAAAAGATATTGGCTTTATTTAGAGAAGTGATAAGGGATATTTATAGAGATATACATGAAATTCTATACTTTAATGAAGTGTTGGATGTTAACGAAATAAACTCTCTAAAAGATGAAATGGATGAACAGCTTTTGTTTACAATATTTAATGGACGGCAGGAACTTTTAAATGTATATGGACTGGTAGATATTGATGATTCTGAGGGAGCAACAAGTGTACTGAAAATAAGTGTAGTTGGAGGAAATGATGAAGATGTTGCTACTGAAAGTATTGAATACGTTAATGGCGAAGCGGAATACAACTTGGAGCAGACCAGTTATATGCCAGTAGTAAAAGATTCATTAGATGATGGCAATAAGGAAGCTGTCAAAGAGGCTGTTAATGAGTTTGTGCTAAGGATAATGGATGATTGCGAAACAATGGGATATAGCGAAGAAAGACGGGCGGAGGAAGACTGGGATGCAGATGCTGCTGACATTTTAGAAAACAGATAGATTATCATGTGGGGTAAAGGCTATCCCACCTAAGTGGAGTATATACTTTTTTGCAAAAGGTTTCAGTTTCGCTATTTAGTATAAGAAGTAACTTTCACCGCATGTTGAGTCAATTTGTCTTTTAAGTGCTAAATAAAATCGATACTTTTGTATCGTTAAAAGTGATGAGTGTATTCAATTAGTAACATTATTTAACTAAAAATGGAGGATAATTTTGAAAAAGAAAACTAAAGAAGTAACAACAAAATATACTTGGAAATTTTGGTACTTAGTAATTAGTGAAATAACACTTATTGTTATTTTTATTCTTCTGTTTGGTTTGTCTATTAAAGCACTTGTCCAAGATATTCAAATAAATACTTATAAATATAAATCTGAAGGAACAGTAACTGTTGCAGAATTTTATGGAAAAACATGGGTTTCTAATGGTTCAGATAGTGGTTCTTCAAGTAAGTTTAGTTATATGCATTATGTTATTCATTTTGATAAAGAAGTTGGTGGATATGATCAGTATGAATATAGCGCAAGCAATATGATTGCGACAGAAAGATATTTAGGTGATCGATATGTTGTGTTATTTAATAATAATGTTGATAATGCAATAATAATTCAAAAAGAAGATATCTTTATTGATAATGTTATTTTAGTGATATTTATTACTTTAATGATAATACTATTTCTTTTAAGAAAGAAAATATATTTAGGGTTTATTAGTTTGAATAAAAAGCAAGATAAATTTATTTGCAATTAGATACAGTTTAAAGAAAAAGATTTTATGAATTAATGGAAAATATTGATAAAATCTTTTTTTGTTTAATTGACAATTAAATGTACAAAAAAATGTATGATTTTTATAGTAAATTAAAACAGCTTGTATTACAATTGTTTTATGAAGAAGATAAGTAGGAGGGGTGTTTTTATGTATAAGATAAATGATTTATATGATTTAACACATAGTCAAGCAAAGGATTATTTATCAAAATATGAGTATCCTTGGCAAGCTTTAAAAGGAATTAAAGATTTTATTATTGAATTAGGAGAAACTTTAGGGGATGAATATCAAGAAGTGAATGAACATGTTTGGATTCACAAAGATGCTAAAGTTTTTGATAGTGCTTATATTGGTTCACCTTGTATTATTGGTGCAGGAACAGAAGTGAGACATTGTGCTTTTATCAGAGGAAGTGCATTAGTAGGGGAAAATTGTGTTGTTGGTAATTCTGTTGAGTTAAAGAATGTTATTATTTTTGATAATGTACAAGTTCCTCATTATAACTATGTAGGTGATTCTATTTTGGGATATAAGTCTCATATGGGTGCAGGATCAATTACAAGTAATGTTAAAAGTGATAAAACACTCGTTGTTGTAAAAGATAGATTTAATCACGAAGAGATTGAAACGGGACTTAAAAAAATGGGTGCAATGCTAGGAGATTATGTAGAAGTAGGATGTAATAGTGTTTTAAACCCTGGAACTGTTATTGGAAGAAATAGTAATATTTATCCATTATCTAGAGTAAGAGGCGTTGTACCAGAAAATTCAATTTTTAAGGAACTTAATGATATCGTAGAAAAGAAATAATTATTAGAGGCAATGTGATTTAAAAACATTGCTTTTTTATTGATATTATAATCATACATGTAATTAAAATTATAAAAATTTAAATTAGATGAGTATTTAAGTAATTAAAATAGCATATTGGTTATAAAGGGTTGATAAAAATTAAAAAAATGGTATGGTTTAAGTAAATATTCTATATGAAGAAAGGATAGAAAAAATGAATAAAAAAGTAAGAAAAGCAATTATACCAGCAGCAGGATTAGGAACAAGATTTCTACCAGCAA
>NZ_JAJDKB010000077.1:0-7567 GCF_020589955.1 Faecalibacillus sp. TM498 | reverse complement strand
CCCTAAAGTTGTCCCCTAAATAATTTGGCTTTCCCCCTAAATTATTTGGTTACCCTTCGCTTAGAGGAAGGGGATTGCGCTCCTATTTTTGTTCAAACATTTCTTTTTCAGTTTCTGTAAGTTTTATTTTTTTTGATAATTCTTCGATGATTTTCATAAGAACACTCCTTATTATTTTTTATAAAAGAGTATCTTTTCGATACCCTCTACATGCGTTATCCATCGTTTTTACCACCCGCAAAACATTGATTGTAAACAATCATATTCTTTTACATTTTAAAACTTTACCTTTTTTTATAAATATTTTCTTAAAAATATAAACACTTATCAAATATATAAATTTTATTATTTATTTATGCTTTGACATACGCAAGAATCATTTCTTTTAATTGGATCAACTCTGGTGTGTAGTCTTCATTTTCTTTAGAACCCCAAATAAAACCTCCTGCATAATATGCACAAGCTGTCATCATTGTATGAACTGTTACTCTCATAAACTCTTCTTCTGCCATATCTGTTTTAAACGTTTTATCTTCTTTGGCTTTTTCATACATCATATGAAAACGTGTATTTGCTGAAAAAAGTGCTTGATTAAATTCATCCATTTGTAAATCTTTTCTTCCTGAATGAGATACATAATGATTGAAATTATCATTATATCGAAGAAGAGCTTTATGCGTTTGATACATTTCAATAAAACTATCTAATGTAAAAATCAAACGACCGATAGCTGGTATATCTCCTACTGAACTCATTGGTCTTTTTTGATCTAATTCATCAAAATATTCTTTCCATTCTTTTGTATTTACCGCAATAACAAGTTCTAATTTTCCTGGGAAATAGCGAAACAATGTTGCTCTTCCAATTCCTGCTTCTTTTGCTATTTCTCCCATTGTTACAGATTCGATTTTTTTATTTACAAAAAGACGAAAAGCAACATCTATAATTTTCTCTCTGCGTTCATCTTTTTCTGACTTTTTTATTATCATAATTTCCTCACTTTATAGAGATACTCTATCTCATTAGTATTATATAAATAGCATTTTCTTTTGTCAATTTTATGTAAAAAGCTCAATTCTATATTTAAAAATTGAGCTTCTACGTATACCATATCTTAAAAATATAAACTATTTTTTATCTTTAATTTGTTGTTTTAACATTGAAACAAACTCATCAATAGTAACAGTTGTTGCTTTTTGTTCACCATGTTTACGATAAGTTACAGTTCTTTCATCACGTTCATTATTACCTAAAACAAGAATATAGTTTGCTTTTTGCATTTGTGCTTCACGGATACGATATCCTAATTTTTCATCTCTTGAATCAAGTTCTACTTCAAAACCTTCATCTAATAATAATTGATAAATTTCATTAGCGTAATCTAAATGATATTCATTTTTAACAGGTAATACTTTGACTTGTGTAGGAGCTAACCATAATGGTAAGTTTCCTTTTGTTTCTTCTAAGATATAAGCCATGAAACGATCTAATGAACCTAAAATAGCTCTGTGTAAAACAACAGGAGTTTTCTTAGTTCCATCTTCCGCAACATAAGTTAAGTTAAACTTAGCTGGTAAACAGAAGTCTAATTGACAAGTTGATAAAGTGATTTCATTACCAATAGCTGGTTTAACATTAACGTCTAATTTAGGACCATAGAAAGCAGCTTCCCCAATTTCTTCAGTATATTCAATACCAAGTTCATTCATTACTTCACGTAATTCATTTTCTGCTTTATTCCACATTTCATCATCATCATGATATTTTTCTTTATCTTCTGGATCTCTAAGAGATAAAACACAACGATAATCTGTAATATTGAAATCTTTATAAACATCTAAGATTAAATCGATAACACCTTTAAATTCTGATTTAATTTGTTCTGGTGTTACAAATAAATGAGCATCGTTTTGGCAGAAATGTCTTCCTCTTTCAATACCTTTAACAGCTCCTGATGCTTCATATCTAAAGTCATGAGCAATTTCACCAATACGAATTGGTAAGTTTTTATAAGAATGTAATTTATTTGCATAAATCATCATATGATGAGGACAGTTCATTGGACGTAAAACAAATGATTCTCCATCCATTTCCATTTGTGGGAACATATTTTCTTTATAATGATCCCAGTGTCCTGATGTTTTATATAAGTTTACTGTTCCTACAGCAGGAGTTAATACATGTAAGTAACCTAATTTCTTTTCTTTTTGTTTGATGTATCTTTCAAGTTTTTGCCAGATAGCATATCCTTTTGGTAAATACATTGGAAGACCTCTACCAATTAAATCATCAACCATGAAGATTTCCATTTCTTTACCAATTTTACGATGATCTCTTTCTTTAGCTTCTTCTAATAAATTTAAGTGTTCTTCTAATTCTTCAGCAGTTGGGAAACAAACACCATAAATACGTTGTAAAACTTTATTGTTTTTATCACCTTTCCAATAAGCACCAGAATGTTTGATTAATTTAAAGTTTTTACACATTTTAACTGTTTCAACATGAGGACCTCTACATAAATCAGTAAAATCTCCTTGACTATAACAAGTAATTGTTCCATCTTTTAAATTAGAAATTAAATCTAATTTATATTCATCATCTTTAAACATTTCTAAAGCTTCTTCTTTAGAAATTTCACGACGAACAATTCTTTTACCATCTTTACAGATTTTTTTCATTTCTTTTTCAATTTTAGCGATTGCTTCATCACTAACAACTTCATCACCTAAATCGACATCATAATAGAATCCTTCAGCTACAACAGGACCTACCCAAAATTTAGCTTGAGGATAAAGATGTTTGATTGCTTGTGCCATAACATGGGCACAAGAGTGATTTAATGTATTTAATTGTTCATTTTCTTTAAAATCTACCATTTTCCTTCTCCTTTACATAAAAAACTCTCATCCAAAGGACGAGAGTTTCGTGGTACCACCTTAATTTGCTTTTCAGCCTCAAAACTTTAACGCAGTTAACGACAATCTTTTTCAAGTGTAGCTATTAGGGAGTATCTTATAAACATTCTCAAGGTTTTCACCAACCACCTTTTCTCTAAATCAAATCATTTATAAAACATATCCTAAATCATTGCTTTTTTATTTACGTTTTTATTCTAATACAATATTTTACATTGTCAACTGATTATTGGTTTTCATTTCTTTTATTTGCATACATTTTTTCTTAAAAGCTAAATAAACAAGTTTTGAAGGAAGGGGTTCATACAATGTGAGTGTATCACATTTAACACAATATAATCCTTCAATCCCATTAACACATATATTTTCTACCCATTCATCCGTTGCTTTGCAAATACTACAGTTTTTTAATTGTTTATCATCAATAATTTGTACTCTCATTTCCATCACCAACAATTAGTATAAGCACTCATGCATAAAAATGATGTCGAATTTTATTTTCCAACTAATTTTTTTAAATCTTTTACTTCTTGTGGTTTTAAACGACGATATTCTCCAGGACGTAATCCTTTTAAATTGACACAACCAACAGAAATACGATGTAATCTTTTTACTGGATGTCCCACACTTTCAAACATTTTTTTAACTTGTCTGTTTTTTCCTTCATAAAGTTTAATTTTTAAAACAGTTGTTTTATGTTCCATATCTTTATAAGTGACTTTGATTTTACAAGGCATTGTTTTTTTACCTTCTAAATAAACACCTTTTTCTAAATGATGTAAATCTTCACCTTTAATAAGACCTTTAATTGTTACTTCATAGATTTTTTCTAAGTGGCTTCTTGGATGCATGATCATATTTGCAAAATCACCATCATTAGACATAATTAAAGCACCTGTTGTATCGAAATCTAAACGTCCAACAGGATAAATTCTTTCTTCAACTTCTTCAAAGTAATCAATTACTTTTGGTCTATCGAACTCATCATCTAATGTACAAACACATCCTTGTGGTTTGTAAAAAAGATAATAAACTTTATTTTCACCAACAATAGCTTCTCCATCAATTAAAACAACATCTCCAAATTTAACTTTAGTTCCAAGTTCAGTTACAACTTGACCATTAACAGAAACTCTACCTTCTCTAATTAAATCTTCTGCTTTTCTTCTTGATGTATAACCACTTGAAGCAATATATTTTTGTAATCTTTCCATTTATTTCACCTACTTTATCAAAAGTTATTATACCTAATTTTTATATCTTTGCAATCTGTTTTTATTTTTTTGAAAAATACCTTTTAAACACACTTTTTTTCTTTCCTAAATACTTAATAATTGTTATACTAACTTTTGGTGAAATAAAAAAATGAACGAACAATTATTAATAAAAAATATTGCTGAAATCGGTAAATTATTACTTAAAAATGGTGCTGAAATTTACCGTGTAGAAGAAAGTCTAGAACGTATGTGTCAAAGCTATGGCTTTCAAGATATAGGTGTTTTTGCTCTTCCTACTTATTTTACAATGAGTGTTACTTTTCAAGATGGAACAAATACTTCTCTTACTAAAAGAACTTTACAAAATCGTACAAACCTTGATGCTGTTTGTGCTTTAAATGATCTTGTTAGAAAAATCTGTAATGAAACACCTACTAATGATTTTATTGAACAACAAATAAAGGCTATCAATTCCTTACATCCTATCATGCCACTTGTTTTTTTAGGGTATGGTTTAGGTGCTGGAGGTTATGCTATTTTTTTTGGAGGCGGACTTCATGAAGGAATTATTGCTGGAATCATAGGTTTTTTAATGTATTTTTTTGTATGGATCAATGAGATTTTAGGAATTAATTCTTTAATGCGTACAACACTAACAAGTATGTTTTTAACTATCTTAGCGATTTTGTTTTATCATTTTCATTTGATTTATAATCTAGATGCGACAATTATTGGTTGTTTAATGATTTTAACTCCTGGAATTGCAATTACCAATAGTTTAAGAGATATTATCGATGGAAACTATGTTTCCGGGCAAGCACGTCTTGTTGAAGCTTTTTTTATTGCAACAGCAATTGCTTTAGGAGTTGGATTGATGCGTATTTTATTGAAAGGATTGATTTAATGGAACAAGTAATTCAATGTTTAAGTGCTTTCTTAGGGTGTTTAGGATTTGCTTTTGTTTTTAGAGTACATCGTCATCTGCCTTATGCATTTTTAGCTTCTCTTGGTGGGATGCTAGGATGGATCGTTTATTTACTGGTGATACCCTATCTAAGTAATATTATGTCAAATTTATGTGCGATGATCGTGGTAGCTTTATTTAGTGAAATTATGGCAAGAATATGTAAAGCTCCTGCAACTATTTTTATTGTTGTTGGTTGTTTCCCCATTGTCCCTGGGAAAGGAATTTATCAAACAATGCTTTATTTGATTTCACATGATCAAGATTTATTTCTTGATTCTCTTTTTCAAACAGTAGGAACAGCTCTAGCACTTGCAACTGCAATTTTAATTGTTTCAACTTTCTTTAAAGTTATTAAAACCATTAAACAAAAGGACTATCATTTATGAAAATATTAGGAATCATTGTTGAATATAACCCTTTTCATACCGGACATCTTTATCATTTACAAAAAGCAAAAGAAATGGTAAAGCCCGATTTAACAATTGCTATTATGTCTGGTAATTATGTTCAACGAGGAGAAGTCGCAATTATTGATAAATTTAAAAGAAGTGAACTTGCTATTAAATATGGTGTTGATTTAGTTATCGAACTCCCTTTTGCATATGTTTGTCAAAGTGCCGATTATTTTTGTAAAGGAGCGATTGATTTACTTTATCATATAGGAATTACTGATCTTGTTTTTGGTAGTGAATGTGGTGACATCGATACTTTTAAAGAAATCGCCTACGCTATTAAAAATCATCCTAATGAATATGATCAATATGTTAAAGCTGCTATGAAAAAAGGATTACGTTACCCTGATGCTTGTAATCAAGCTTTAAGTTTATTACTAAATAAAAGTATCAAGACACCTAATGATTTATTAGGTTTAGGTTATGTTAAAGAAGTCATTGAAAATGATTATCCTATTACTTTACATTGTATTAAAAGATCCAATGATTATCATGATACTACACTTACAAAAATTGCTTCTGCTACAGCTTTACGTAAAGCTTTAAAAGAAAAACAAGATGTTCATGATTATCTATTAGATATGTCTTATTATGATTTGCTTTATCATCAAAATGATTTCTTTGATTATTTGAAATATCAAATTATCATTCAAAGCCCTACACAATTAAAAAAGATCCATCTTGTTGATGAAGGCATTGAAAACTTATTAAAAAAAGTTATTTTTAATGTAAGTAGTTATGAAGAATTGGTAAATAAACTTACAAGTAAACGTTATACAAAAACAAGGATTCAAAGAATGTTATTACACATTTTAATGAATAACACAAAAGAAGAAATGAAAAACTGTTTTCCTATTGATTATATTCATGTTTTAAAAATGAATCAAAAAGGACAAAAGTATTTAAAAACAATCAAAAAAACATGTTCTTATCATATAATTACAAATCTTTCATCTTATAAACATCCTGCTTTAGATTTAGAAATTAAATCATCAAAATTATTATCTTTAATAGATCATCAAATGATCAAAAAAGAATTTCAAAATATTCCTGTTATCGAACTATCTAAAAGATAGTTCTTTTTTATTATTGAAATATGTGCTTAAATTAAAATAGTAGCTAAATGAAAGATTTGAATTATGATCATTCTTTATACTATTCTTTAAAAGAAAAACATAAAAGCTTAGAAATTAAAGATTTTAAAACTAAAAATATTTTAGGAAGTAATTATATTCAAAAAAACCATGATTTATCAATACAATCAACACCTCATTTTATTAATGAAAGAACAGTCAATCAACTATTAAAAAAATCATATCATTTACCAATAATCATCTTATACAAAAATAAAAAATGTCTTGTTAATCCCTTTATTTTAAACCAAGAACTCTATGGAATGTGCCATATTATCGTCATTCCTACAAATAAAGAAATTAATTATGTACAAATCAATTATCCAAACAAGGAAAAAGAAAAACTCTTTTATGAAAAAAATTTTATTCAAACACTCATTCAACATATTCGTTATTATATGTTACAAGAAAATGAATTTTATTCTTTTTCAGAACTTCAACAATTTGAACTCTTACAATCTTATCAAGATGATGCATTATCATCTGTAGAAGTTCAAGAATTATTCTTAAATGAAATAAAGAACATTGAAAAAGACATCATTGATTTACAAAAAGAATACCAAAATAAAAAAGATATTCTTGAAAAACTTACAAACATAAATCAAGAATATAATCATCTCTTAAAACAAGAGGATGAAGCATTAATTACGATTCATCAAGATAATTATAAAGAATATCAAGAGTATATTTTTTCAATCATTCATAAAACTTTAATGAATTTATCTCCTGATAATACTTATCGTAAAAGAGATCTTTTAAAGTCTATTGAAAGGAAACATCACCTATGAAGCATTTATCAACTTTGATTGCTGTAAAAAATCTAACTATTAGTGAACTACTCCGACTTACACTTCGTTTAGAAGTCGGAGATTCTTGCTTCAAC
>NZ_JAJDKB010000076.1:0-8026 GCF_020589955.1 Faecalibacillus sp. TM498 | reverse complement strand
TAAATATTTTCAAACTTTTTCATAAAATCACTTGAATTTTATATAGTTAGCTCCTTAAATAATAAAAACCTGATTACAGAATAAAAAGCATCCGTAAGCAGGTTTTGTGTAGTCATATACATACTATTACAATCCATCTATTACACTATTATGATAGCACTTCCATTTTTTTGTGTCAATTACAATACTGATTAATGCGTCCTGTTTTTTACTTTATAACCTAATATTCATAATATAGTTATAAGAATAAAACAGTATAATAAAAATTATGGTATTAAATAGTTCTATCGAACATATAAACAATAATATTCTTGATATTACTTTTTTGAAATACTTGAATACATAAAATAAATTATATATATCGATGACGGATTTATTCCTTCTTGTAATGCAATATAATTCACATATTCATGTTTTTTTCAAATTCTTCTTGATTATTTGATGAGCCTTGAAGCTCTTTTGTATCTAGTATGCTCTTAACCTGTGTATATAGCATTTTCATTTTACTTAAAGAAATCGAATTTATTTCATATATTATTTCCTCTTTAGTCATTTTTCTTTTAGAAAATTCATTAACAATGTCAACAAAATCATCAATTTCCTTTGGAAAGAAATAATTAAAATTTCTTTTTTCTTTTTTATAACCTAGACTTTCCCATAAACTTTCAACAGATTTTGATATAAAAATATCTTGTGGAAAATTCTTATCAATATATTCTTTTTCATGTTGAGAATAGTAATAATAAATTACACGTTTAATATTTTTATTATTTCTTATTAAATTAAATATATGATCATCATTATTAGGTGATAAACCAATTATATGTAATTCATCCTTGATATCTTTAAAATTTTCAAAATAATATTCTGATGCTGCTTTAAGTTCAGGATGTTTTATTTTAGTCATAATTATTTTGTAGCTGTTTTCATCACTTACTTTTAAACTATTTAACCAGTTTATATAATTATCATTTTGTAAGTACTCATCTTTATAATTCTTATCATATTCTACTATAAGCTGATGATTTTCTTCCGCTTTTTTTAATTTCAATTTACCACTGTAATTTAATAAAGCATTACAATAACAGTGTTCATATCCAGGTATTACTACAGTTTTTCCTTCTTTATTTCGTATATCCCCATTTACAGTATTTGGATTTTCACTATCAGCAAGAACACTAAAGTCCCCATGTAAATGAAAAACGTTTTTTCCCATTAAATGCTCTATATTATTATCATAATTCAAAGTAAATATTTCATCATAGTCAGCAAAGTAATCTTTTACTTTTTTTGACATACTTTTATATATTTCTTGTAATTTTCCTTCATTATAAATACTATCAAGTATCATGATTTTAAATCCTTGAATTGATAGTTCTTTGTTATCAGATAAACCATCATTTTATAAAAAGAAAGCTTCAACAAGTAAAAACCAATCCTCTGACATAATATTATATGAATATTTTATTTTATTTTTATATCTTTTCTTAAAGTCATTAAAAGCATCCTTTAATTCAATATCATCTGTTAATTTATCGTATTTTCCAGTTTTTATTCCATTAGCAATATTTACGAATCCATTAAAAATATTTATAATATATCTTCTCCAGTAATTGAATTATCAAATAATTTAGCATATCCTCCTATTTTAGCTTTTGACTTTATTCTTTCCAAAATAAAGTAGTTTGAATATGCAGTTCCACCAAATTGTATATTTATTCCATTTCCTATAAGTACATACTTCATAATAACCCTCCATCTATCTTCTTAGATAGTTAATGAAATTATATCATTATTATCAAATTAATTATAGAGCAAGGTATTCAAGAAAAATATTTATTAAATTTTTTCTTTTTTGTTCTTTATTGTAAATTTAAATTATTTATGAGTATATTATTAATTACAAATATAATTATAAAAAAGGAAAGGAATTTATTATTTATGGAATTATTAAGTACTGCAATTAGTTATTTAAATACTTATCTTTTGGAGAAATTTTCCCAAAAAAAATATTCTACTAAGTTATTGGTTATTTTTACAATTACATTTTTATCATTTATGTTATGGCAAATTTATAGTGGCTATTCTAAAGCACTAAAATTAACCAGCATAATAGTCTCTTTGCCTCTGATTTCTCTTATTTCAGAGTTGATCATTCCTACATTTTTATCATTGTTTTTTATTTCTATTATAAAAAATCAAGTAAAAGAAAAGATGACGCAAAATAAAAGACTTTATTATTTTAAGGTTTCATGTTGTCTTCAAGTTTATTTTTATGTTTTATATTTCATCCTAATAAAACTTATTACAAAAATAAAATATAACTTTTGTATGTTTATAAGTATGTTGATATTATTTTTTGTTCTATTGTTGTTTGCTTCTCTATATTTTAAAAATAACTGGATAGCCAAAAATATTGATAAAAAATATGGATTATGTCTTACTTTAGTTCTATATATTCTTTATGGAATTTGTATAATGCTTTTATTTAATGACAAATACTTTGCTATCATAACAAATGTTTATATCTTTGTATTATCTTTCTTTCCCTTTGGAAGCATAGGCTGTATTGATACTGTAAACATTATAAAACAGGCTGATAAAGAAAAACTAAAAGAGATATTTGTATCTCCTGATAGTCCATTTTTTTGTATGTTCACCATTATTGTCGTTACAACTTTTATCTCCTTTTTTTCTATTTTTAATTTTGGAGAACTTGGAGAAAACGCACTTTCTTTTGAAAATACTTATACAAAGATAGAATCGCCTATAAAATTTCAATCTCATAAAGATGCAGATGGTTATCTATTGTTTAAAACAATTAATCAAAAAAATATTGCACTTGCCTATAAAAAATGTGACAAAAAAGGTAACATTTCAAAGAATTCAAAAGGAAACTACATAAAAATACTCAAAGGCTATAAATATATCGATTTAGACAGTCTTGAAGTATCAGAACAAAATTATACTATTAAAGTCAACAAATAAAAGATTAAATGATTTTATATTTACATAATTAAATGTGAAATTACTAAGTGTCTTCACAATTTCATTCATACCAAATCATCATATCTTTATAAAAAAATTGTAATTAGCCACAATAGTGTGGCTAATTACAATCTATTTTTTATTTCATATGTTTTTTTGCAAAATTCCATGTATCTCTACACATTTCATCAATACCTCTAGTAGCAACCCAACCAAGTTCTTTTTTTGCTCTTGAAGGATCAGCATAACATGTAGCAATATCTCCTGGACGTCTATCTTTGATTTCATAATTGATTTTTACACCATTTACTCTTTCAAATGCCTTGACTATATCCAATACGCTGTATCCAACTCCAGTACCTAAATTACAAATATGAACTCCTGGTTCTGAATATTTTTCAATAGCAAGTACATGCCCCTTAGCTAAATCTACAACATGAATATAATCTCTTACGCCTGTTCCATCAGGTGTATCATAATCATCACCAAATACACCTAAGCATGGTAATTCTCCTGTTGCAACTTTCATAATATATGGCATTAAATTATTAGGAATTCCTTTTGGATCTTCTCCAAGTAATCCAGATTCATGTGCTCCAATTGGATTAAAATATCTAAGTAATGTTACTGACATGCTAGTACAAGCATGTTGTACATCTGTTAAAATTCTTTCCATCATTGCCTTTGTTGCTCCATAAGGATTAGTTGTTTCACCTAACTTACAATCTTCTGTAAGTGGGACAACTTCAGGATCACCATATACTGTTGCACTTGATGAGAATACAATATTATTGACACCGTATTTTTTCATCATTTTAGCAACAATTAAAGTTGTTGTTAAATTATTTGTATAATACTCAATTGGTTTTTTTACTGATTCCCCTACTGCTTTAAAAGCTGCACAGTGAATAACAGAATCAATCTTATTTTCTTTAAATACTTGTTCAGTTTTACTTTCATCTAAAATATTGAATTCATAAAATTTTACTTCTTTTCCAGTAATATCTTTAATATAGCCTAATACTTCTGGTTTGGAATTTGAAAAATCATCGATCACTATAACTTCATGACCAGCTTGAATTAATTCAACACAAATATGACTTCCAATATAACCTGTACCACCTGTTACTAATACTTTCATTATTCTCCTACCTCTACTTTCATTGCTCCATATTTTCTAATTTTTAACACATGACATGAATGTTTTCCAAACGCTTCTTCAATTTTCTTTTTATATTCTTGAACATAATTATTTTCAACAAATGCTTGAATTGTACCAGCAAATCCACCCCCATGAACTCTTGATACTCCATGACCTTCTAAAAATAATTCACTTAATCCTAACGCAATTGTGACAGCTTGATTATTAATATCATTATTAGAATAAATGTTTTGTAAATATTTGAAAGAGCTGTCTCCAGAAGATTTAATACATGCTTTGAATGTTTCAAAATCATTATCTTTTAATGCTTTTGTAATTTTTTCAACTCTTTTATCTTCTTCAAAATAATGTAAGGCTCTTGCTACTGCTCTATCACCAATGCTATGTCTGATATTAGAAATTTCTTTAATGAATCCTTCTTCTGAAACCTCTCTTAAGAATTTTTTACCAAAATAAGCTGCAACTTCTTTCATTTCAGATGGAATAGCTGCATAATCAGGTGTTAAATCAGCATGTGATGCATGAACATCTACAATACATAAGCTATATCCATACTGAGAAAAATCATTATCAATTTTTTCTACAACTGGATTAGAATTATCTTTAAAATCAATATGGATTAAACCCCCAACTGCACAAGCACATTGATCCATTAAACCGCATGGCTTACCAAAATATACATTTTCAGCATATTGACCGATTTTAGCAATTTCAACTGAATCGACTTTCATATCATTATATAATCCAGAAAGAATAACACCAATCATTCCTTCATATGCTGCTGACGATGATAAACCAGAACCTGCTAAAACATTACTTGTACTGAATCCTTTAAATCCGCCAATTTTATACCCTAATTCTTTAAATCTATATAAGATACCTCTGATCAATCCTTCAGATGTGTCTTTTTCTTCTTCCTTCATATCTAAATCATTGATATACACTGGATTAGAAGTGTATTTATCTTTTAATAATACTTTTTCTTCATCCTTTGATACTACTGTAATAATGTCTAAATTGATTGCTGTTGCTAAAACTTGACCATGTTGATGATCTGTATGATTTCCACATACTTCACTTCTTCCAGGTACGCTGAAGATTTCTACTTCTTCATCTTTATATAGATTAATGTATTGTTCAATTGCATCTACATATCTTTTCTTTTGAAATTCAATCATTGACTCATCTTGATAGATATCTAAAAATAAACTATCTGCTTTATTATTTTGGATATCATTAATAATTTGGCTTGCTCTTTTCATTATTCTTCTCCTTCAATTGCTTCTTCAATAAATTCTATAAAATATTTTTTACCTTTTTCATCCAATTTGAAAACACCTGCATCTTCTAACACTCTTACAAACACCTTTGTTAATTCATATTGTAATTGATCTTTGACATTGTCTTTTGTCCATTCTTGATTTTTGATTTCTTCAAACCAATCTTTATGCTTTTCTAATGATTCATAATCATTGATATCAGTTTCATTAATTAAGCATTTTTCTAATAATGTAAGTTCATCTTTTAATCTTGCTGGTAAAACAGCCAATCCCATAACTTCGATTAAACCAATATTTTCCTTTTTAATATGATGTAATTCTTGATGTGGATGGAAAATACCTAATGGATATTCTTCAGTAGTTCTATTATTTCTGAATACTAAATTCATTTCATAATTATCACCTTTTTTTCTGGCAATTGGTGTAATTGTATTATGTCTTGTTCCTTCTGTATGACTAATAATATCAATATCTTCATTAGAGTAATTAATCCATTTATTTAAAATATGTTCAGATAAATGAATGATATGTTCCTTATTCTTTGAGATTAGTCTTACAGTTGAAAGTGGCCATTGCAAGAAATCGATTTGAATATCTCCATGTGTAATAGTTTTAAAAACTTTGGCACCATCCATTGGAAACTCATAATTTCCACCTTGATAGTGATCATGTGACAGAATCGAACCACCTACAATTGGTAAATCAGCATTTGAACCTAATAAATAGTGTGGAAATTGTTCAACAAATGATAACAGATGTTCAAAAGTTTCCTTATTTACAACCATTGGTTTATGTTCTTTATTAAAAATAATGCAATGTTCATTGTAATAAACATATGGCGAATATTGAAAATAATAGTTATCTCCATTTAATTTTAGTGGAATAATTCTATGATTTTGTCTAGCAGGATGATTTACATTACCAGCAAATCCTACATTTTCTTTACATAGTAAACATTTTGGATAATTGCTAGATTTTTGATTTTTTGCTAAAGCAATTGCTTTTGGGTCTTTTTCTGGCTTCGATAGATTGATGGTGATTTCTATATCACCATACTTATAGAATTTTTTAAATCTGATATTTTTATCGGTTCTGTTTTTTCTTATGTAATTTGAAGCTACCGATAAATCATAAAAGTAATCTGTAGCATTTTTGCTAGATACTTCTTTTAGATTATTGAATTGATTAATAACTTCACTTGGACGTGGCATTATACAGTTCATTAATTTTGTATCAAATAAATCTTTAAATACTACTGAATCTTCTACAAGTCCTTTTTTAACAGCATAAGATAAAATATTTTCAATTATATCGTTTGCTGTTTCTAATTTTTCACTAATATCTTCTTTTTCAAAAGTATCAAGTTTAAGTAAATCTACTAATAAATTTGCTGAATAATCTATGTCATCTTCATAAATCATTCCATTTTGTAATCCATAGTTTAACAATCTGTTGATTTCGTGGTTCATTTTCTTCTCCTCTTTTCACGAATATAATAAACCTTTTTAGTAAACTTTACAATATAATTTAGTAAATTATTTAAAATAGTTTTACTTGAATTTAGTAAACATTTACTAATTAGAAATAAAAAAAGATACTAGAATAATTTTCTAGTACCTATTACTTACATGAGTTTCTAATTTTCAACTGACATGGTAACTGAATTCTTCGAGGATAATGTATATCATCTCCTGTAATCATATGATGAAGAACAGATGCACCTATTTCTCCCATTTCAAAAGACGGTGCATAAACGGTTGATAATGTAGGTCTTGTAAAATTACATGCTTCAACATCATTAAATCCAATAATTGATACATCTTCCGGCACTTTAATTCCTGCATCGAGAAGTGCTTGCATTGCTCCCATTGCAATCGGATCATTAATACAAAAGATTGTAGATGGAACTCTTCCCTCTGAAATAATATGGTTGATAATAGAATATCCAGCATCTCCTGTCATATCATGCTCAGTTGGGAAAATTTCATAATCTATGTCAAAAGATTCGCAATATTTAATAAAACTTTTTTTCTGGTTGTAGCTTGTAAAGATATTTCATTGTATTCATTTCTTCCTATAAAGCCAATTTTATTATGACCTTTTGAATGAAAATATTGAACAACCTTGTACATTGCATCATCAAAGTCTAACGACACACAAGTCTGCGTTATTGGTGACAAATCCATATCCAGCAAAATAATATTGTTAGATATTTCATTGAAGTAATCTAGATGCTCTCTTTCAAATTTACCTATACAGATAATACCATCAACATTTTCTAATGATTCTTTTATACCCAGATCATCATATCTAACCTTTGTAGAAATATTTTTTTTCTTTTTCAAATACTTTTCAACTCCCTGTAAAACAGATAAGTAATAAGTGTCTCTAATTTCCTGTTCAAAAGTATAGCACTGTATAACACGCTGAATGCCTATTCAGTTCTGGTATCACTACGGGCAGGCTGTTTCGTTTTCAAGGTTCGTGTAAGAAGTAAAAAAAGATTCTTACACTAAACGAAATGCTCAGAGGGCTTTTTATAGCCCCCTTACTGCATCTTTTTTGATTTCGTGTCATCTTTTTAAAGTTCCTTACA
>NZ_JAJDKB010000075.1:0-8049 GCF_020589955.1 Faecalibacillus sp. TM498 | reverse complement strand
TAGTGGTGTATTCCCTACTAGGTCTAAAAAACTGTTTTTTACTTTGCTCATATTTACTTCTCCTTATTCCTATGGATTTAGTATGATTTAACTATATACTATCATTTCTTCTTTGTCAATAAAGATTGTATACATTTTTATATTTTATTATTCAATAATTTGAACATAATCTTATTTTTTGATACTATATTTATAATAAAAATGGAGGTTAACTATGAAGTTAGATACTGTTATTGATGATATTGTTGAAAGTTATCAAAAACACAATGATATTTCTAAGGTCGATACAATTAGACAGCCTGATAAAACAATTATCATTGATATTCTTGAACGTTTACAAGATATTATTTTTCCAGGCTTCTTTGGAAGAAAAGGTCTTAAAAGTGATTATGTTAAATATTATTTAGGTGATCAAATTCAAATTATTTATAATGATTTAAAAAATCAAATCTTACTTGCCTTTGACTATTGTGAAAACTGTAAAGATGCTTGTAAAGAAGAGGAAGCAAGAGATAAAACATTAGCTTTTTTGAAGACAATTCCCCAAATAAGAGAATACCTTGCTACAGATGCACAAGCAACATTTGATGGCGATCCAGCCGCTATTTCTATTTCAGAAATCGTACTTTCTTATCCAGGATATTATGCAATTATGGTCAATCGTATTGCTCATGAATTATATAAATTGAATATTCCACTAATTCCTCGTATTATGACAGAACATGCGCATAGTTTAACAGGAATTGATATTCATCCAGGAGCAACACTCGGTAAGTATTTAATGATTGATCATGGAACAGGTATTGTTATCGGTGAAACTACCGTGATTGGTGAACATGTTCAAATTTATCAAGGAGTAACATTAGGTGCTCTTTCTACTCATGGAGGACAAAGCTTAAAGAATGTTAAAAGACATCCTACTATAGAAGATAATGTTACAATTTATTCTAATGCTAGTGTATTAGGAGGAGATACTGTTGTTGGTGAAGGCTCTGTTATTGGTGGTAATACTTTTATTATTAAATCTGTACCAAGTGGTACAATTGTCAATAATAAAGCAGTTATGAGATTCAAGTATTCAAAAACATCTGAAGATTTTAATCAAAATGAATTCGAATAAAAAAAAGGTTGTCAATTGACAACCTTTTTATATAAGTCTTTCATAAAGTCCTGCAACAACAGGTTCCCCATAATCCATTGTTTGATATCCTTGTAATAAAAAACCACATTTTTCATAAAGATAAATTGCTGGCTTATTTGTACATAATACATCTAAACGAATCGCTTTTTGATTTAAGAATTTTGCTATTTCAATAGCTTGTTTAATAAGAAATTTTCCACATCCTCGATATTGAGGATGTATACATAAACGATGCAAAATTAAGACTTCATCATCATCCGCAAATATTTGCCATGATAGCTTGTTATAGCATTCATCATATTCATGATTTAATACCATTGCCCCAATAATTTTATTATCCTTTTCTAAAACATACAATTCATGACGACGAATATCTTTGACAATTTCTTTTTTTGAAGGATAAATATCCCTTCTCCACATAATATCATAAATAGTACCTGCCATTTCATCACTGACAATCCCGTATAAATCTTGAACTCTTTTTAAATCTTTAATGATTGCACGTCTTACTTTCATTTTAAACTCCTATATAATTCCATTTATAAATACAAAAATAACAACAATTGGCAAAATAATTGTAACATAAAATTTCATCCAATTTGGAACTTTCATTCCTTGACCAATATTTGCTTCTTTTTGATAATTTTCAAATCCCCAACCATATTTTGAAGTACAGAATAATAAATAAACAAGTGAGCCTAATGGCAACAATAACTGACTAACAATAAAATCTTCTAAATCTAAAATTGTAGAACCTGCACCTAATGGTTGAATATTGCTTAAAACATTGAATCCTAAAGCACAAGGTAATGAAAGTAAGGTAATTAAAACAAAATTAATGATTACAGCCTTTTTTCTTTCAATATTTAATAACTCCATTGTACAAGCAATAATATTTTCAAAAACAGCAATAACTGTAGAAAGTGATGCAAAAGACATAAATAAGAAAAATAATGCACCCCAAATTTGACCACCAGTCATAGAAACAAAAACATTAGGTAATGTAATAAAAATTAAGCTTGGTCCACTATCTGGATTAATCCCAAAAGAAAAACATGCTGGAAAAATAATTAATCCTGCCACAACAGCAACAAATGTATCTAACATGGCAACATTCGTTGCCTCTTTTAATAAAGTTTGATCTTTATTTAAATAACTTCCAAAAATAGCCATAGACCCAATTCCAATGCTTAAAGTAAAGAAAGCTTGATTCATTGCTGAAACAATCACCTTCATCAAACCAATTTCAGAAATTTTTTGAAAATCAGGATATAAATAAAACTTGACCCCTGCCATTCCACCATCCAATAATAAACCATGAATAGCTAATAGCACAATCAAACCTAATAATCCCGTCATCATCACCTTGGTAATACGTTCAACACCATTTTGTAATCCTTTAGAACAAACAAACATTCCTATCGCTACAACAATAATCATCCAAAAAACATTTGTAGAAGGACTTGCTAGTACTTGTGAAAAAACATTTTGTACATCAGCAGTGGTTAAACCATTAAATTGTCCTGTTAAAAAATTATAAAAATATTTTAACATCCATCCTGAAACTGTCGTATAAAAAATCATTAAACAAATATTTCCAACCAATGACATATAACCATGTAAATGCCATTTTTGGTTTGTTTTTTCTAAAGCTTGGAAAGATTTAACAACACTCTTTTTACTTGCTCTACCAACTGAAAATTCCATACTCAATATTGGAACACCAATTAAAAGAAGGAAAAACAAATAGAACAATACAAAGATTCCCCCACCATTTTCTCCTACTACATAAGGAAATCTCCAAACATTTCCTATTCCTATTGCACATCCTGCAGAAAGCAGGATAAATCCAATTCTTGATTTAAATTGTTCTCTTTCTCTCATAAAAACCTACCTTTTCTAACAACACAATCATCATATCATATTGATGAAAAAATAGATAATAAAAAATACTTCAAAATGAAGTATTTTTTAAGCATCTTTTAAGAAAGCTTTATAAGCTTGATATGTTTCATAAACATCTACTTTACTTACAATTTCCATTGGTGCATGCATATTTAAAACAGCAATTCCAGCATCAATAACATCCATATTATAATTACCTAAGATATAAGCGATTGTTCCGCCTCCACCTTGGTCAACACGTCCAAGTTCAGCAGTTTGATAGTGAATATTAGCATTATCCATCACTGCACGCACTTGTGCTACATATTCTGCAGAAGCATCGTTACTTCCACTTTTACCTCTTGAACCAGTATATTTATTAAAAACAATACCATTTCCAAGATATGCTGCATTTTTCTTATCATTAACATTTACAAATAATGGATCAACACCAGCTGAAACATCACTTGATAACATTTTTGAACGAGACATTGTAAGTCTTGTTTGTACAAAACTATCAATTCCCATTTTTAATAATAATTCTGCAACTGTATTTTCAAAGAATAGTGAATGCGCTCCAGTAGCTCCTACTGAACCAATTTCTTCTTTATCTACTAAAATAGCACAACTTGTATATTCACTGACATCACTATCTAAAATAGCTGTAAGTGAAGTATAAGCACAAACACGATCATCATGACCATATCCAGCAACCATTGAACGATCCAAACCATAGTCTCTTGCTTTACCACTTGGTACAACTTCAATTTCAGCAGACACGAAATCTTCTTCTTCAATATCATATTTTTCTTTTAATAATTTTAAAACATTCGCTTTAACAGCATCTTTTTCTTCACCAAATAATGGCATATTTCCTAAAGTAACATCTAAGTTTTCTCCTTCAATTACTTTAGCTGCTTTTTTATCTAATTGATCTGCAGATAAATGAATTAATAAATCACTGATTCCTACAACTGGATCATTTTCATCTTCACCAATGACAACATCAACAACTGTTCCATCTTTTTTACAAACAACACCATATAAAGATAAAGGAATTGTTACCCATTGGTATTTTTTAATTCCACCATAATAATGTGTATCAGCTAAAGTAAAACCTTCTGATTCATATAAAGGATTTTGTTTTAAATCCATTCTTGGTGAATCAATATGAGCCCCTAAAATTCTCATACCTTCAGTAAGAGGTTTTTTACCAATAATAAATAAAGCAATATTTTTTCCTCTATTTGTTACATAAACCTTGTCCCCTGATTTTAAGGTATCAAATGATTCTAATGGTTTAAAACCTTTTTCTTCAGCTAATTTAATAGAATCTTTAACACAGGCACGTTCAGTTTTATTTTTTGAAATATAATGTTTATAACCTTCATTATAATCAAATACTTCATTTAATTGATCTTTATACTTTTCCCAAGTATTTTTAGCGTACATAATCTCCATCCTCTCTTTAATACTCAAAAATTATAACACTTATTTATTCAAAATGTTCAATTATTTTTATTTTTAATAGATGCAGATTTTGATCCGTTATCATTTGATAATGACAATCAAATTCATAATCACGGTTCACAATCTCTTTTACTTGATTTTCATCAATAAAATCATATTCTGCACTTATTTGTATAAGTTTAACAAAACCATCTTCTTTTATTAATAAACTTACATCTTTTGATTCAATCAAATCTAACAATGATAAAACAAATTCAATAAATTGAATATGATTATAAAATTCATCTTTACTAATCATAATACACATATTAACTTTAGATGACATTTGACTCAAATGCGTTGTAAGTGATAAATCAAATAAATCATTTCCTGTATAAATGACAATATTCACATTAGATACGCGTTCAATATACGAATCAATGATTTTATATACTTCATCTTGATTTTGTGTCTCTAAATATTTTTTTATAGATAACATATAATAAGTTAATGAATGTTCTAAACGATAGAGTTCTTCTTTTGTCCTTTTCATCATATCATATGTAATATTTTGATATTTACGTTCTTCTAACTGTTTTGTAACTTTTTCTTTTTCATTATTAGATTCTTCTAAAAAAGCAAAAAATGTTAATGATAAAAAAACAACAAATATACACAAGAAAATAGTCATAATTGTTTTAAATGTATAACTGCCTTCCATGATTATCCTACCCTGTAAATTTAAAATCAATAAACAAGCTGTCAAATTCATCATCACTAAAACCCAATATTTATTAATAAAATAACGATATCTCTTTTGATATCTTATAAAAAGAACAGATAATAATAAATGATAGATTTTAGCTTCTACGGCCGCTAATAATAGATAATAATGACTTATAAACATCAAGGGTAACAATGCACTCAAGGTAATTAAGAGTTCATTAAATATACACATAAATAAATTATATATATATTCTTTTCGAGTAAAAAATAATAATAAAATATTCCAACATATAATATAAGCAATGGCTAATGGTGCATAATTCGCATCAAAATAGTCACTTATTATTTCTATAGAAAAGGTCATTAATGTATTCAAAACAAAATAGAGTTTTTGTTTTTTAACATGACATAATTGACTTAAAGAATAAGAAACAATAAGTGCTTCTACTAAATTAATTATAAACTTAATTAGCATTTTTATAAAAAAAGCAATTCATTTTTTATGAATTGCTTTTCTTTCATTTTCTATTCACCAATAATTTCCATCATTGCTTTATGGAATACTTCTGTTTTACTAGCGGCATCATCAGCATCGCTGCCTTTGATTGAGAAATAGAATTTACATTTAGGTTCTGTACCTGATGGTCTTGCTGCAATCCATGAGCCATCTTCTAAGTAATATTTTAATACGTTAGATTTTGGTAATTGAATAGTTGTTCCATCAGAACAAGTACTATTTCCATAGTCTTCAACTTTTACAACTTTAACACCACCAATTTCTTGAGGTGCATCTTTTCTTAAATTATCCATGATTTCTTTAATACGTGCAGCTCCTGCAGCTCCTGCTTTAGATAAAGCAATTTGAGTTTCTTTAAATGTACCATGTTTAGCATATAATTCATTTAAAACATCAACTAAATCTTTACCTTGTTTTTTATAGAAGTTACCTGCTTCTGCAGCAGTTAAAACAGCTTGCACTGCATCTTTATCTCTAACGAAGTCTTTAATAACACATCCATAAGATTCTTCATAACCAAATACAAATGTTTTTTCATGAGTTTGTTCATATTTACGAATCTTATCACCAATAAATTTAAATCCAGTTAATGTTTTTTCTACATCAACACCATAACTTCTGGCTACTAATTCACCTAAATCAGAAGTTACGATTGTATTATACATAACTGCATTATCAGGCAATGTTCCTTTTTCTTTCATTTGGCTTAAAATATATTCCAAATAAACAGCTGCTGATTGGTTACCTGACATTAAAACATATTCACCATTATGTTTAGCAACAACTCCTAAACGGTCACCATCTGGATCTGTAATAACTACAACATCTGCATCTACTTCTTTAGCTTTTTTGATAGCTAATTCATAAGATGCTGGAACTTCTGGGTTTGGAGATTTTGTATTAGAAAAATCTGGATCTGGTGCACATTGAGCTAATACTGGCACAAGATCATATCCAAGTCTTGTTAGACATGTTCTAACTGCAATATTTGATGTTCCATGTTGTGGAGAGAAAACAATTTTAAAATCACTTTTATCCATTCCTGGATTAACTTCAATTGCCATAACTTCTTTATAATAAGCTTCATCTACTTCTTCACCAATCCATGTCATATATGGATAAGCTTCTTCATCAGAGAACACTTTAATATTTAATTCATCTTCTACTTCATTTACATATTGTACAACTTGATCAGCTGCTTCTGGTAATAATTGGCATCCTGTATCATCATATACTTTATATCCATTATGTTCTTTTGGATTATGACTTGCTGTAATCATGATACCACCAGCACATTTTAAATAACGCACTGCAAATGATAATTCTGGTGTTGGACGTAATGATTCAAAGATATATGATTTAATACCATATGTTGCTAATACTTTTGCTGATTCAATCGCAAATTTATAAGACATATGTCTATTATCATATCCAATAGCTACACCTCTTTCTTTACCTTCTGGTAAAGACGCAATGTATTTAGCAAAACCAACATTTGCTTTTTGAATAACATAGATATTTAATCTATTTGTACCTGCACCTAAGATACCTCTCATCCCTGCTGTTCCGAATTCAACATCTGTATAAAATGCATCTTCCTTTGCAGTTTCATCCATTGATAATAATTCTGCTTTTAAAGCAGGATCTAAATCTTCTTTACTAACCCATTTTTGATACTTTTCGTTATAATTCATTTTTACCACCTCTTAATATAAGTATATCAAAGCTCTTTGTCAAAAACTATAGAAAAATGTAACCGTTTTCAAATTATTTTCGTATAATATCTCCCGTTTCGACATTTAAGTATGTCAAAATATCTTGAGCCTTGACAATCATTTGAAAACCACGCTTTCCTGCTGAAAAAGCAACTTCATCAACTTTTAAAATACTTTCATCCATATACGTTGGAAACTGTTTTTTCATTCCTACTGGAGAACATCCTCCTCGCATATAACCTGTTACAGGTAATAAGTCCTTTTGATGGATCATTTCTACATTTTTTCTACCTGCTAATTTAGCAAGCTTTTTTAAATCAATTTCTTCTAAAACAGGAACACAACATACAAGATACTCATTATGGTTATCATGTAAAACAAGTGTTTTAAAAATAGCTTCTGGCACCATATCTACCTGACTTGCTACATGTCTTCCATCTAAATGATCTTCATCATATTCATATTCCTTTATCAAATAAGCAATTTTTGCTTTATCCAACATTCTAAGCGCATTTGTTTTAAACTTCTTAGCCATGATTTACACCTCTGAATTCATTATAGCATAAAAAAGGGACAAAATAAATTTTGTCCACATGGTAATAATCTTTGAAGATTAT
>NZ_JAJDKB010000074.1:0-8533 GCF_020589955.1 Faecalibacillus sp. TM498 | reverse complement strand
CTATAAAAATTAGTTCCTATTTTCTCTTATTTCCAGTTTCTGCTTGCAATTCGGGATTATCTTCTATTTTTGACAATTTTTTCCCATTATATTTTCTACATATTTCTTCTATCAAATATTCATTCTTCTTAAAATGATGATCAACGACAATCCCATTTTCAATCAAGCATCTTATCTTAATAATTGTATAATATCTTTGACTTTCTATCGTATAATGAATTGCTTTATGTGTTGTTTTTTGACTAAGAACAATCGCATGATCCAATAAAAATTTTAAAATAGTGGCTAAGTCATAAGAAGAAACACCTTGATAAATTTGATCAGAATAAGTTCCATAAAAATCAATCTGATGTTCCTTCATGATTTCTGTATACCGATTAAAAACATAATTTAACACAATGTTGTTTGTGTGAATAACCTCTGTCGGTATTTCTAATGATATATCTTGAAGTTCAATTTCCTGATTTTCTTTTAAATCTTTAACAAGCTTTTTATAATCATGAATAATTTTGTTATATTTTTTACTTTTTTGATTAGCAATTTCCACAAGTGTTTCTTCATACTGTAATGCTTGTTCATGAATTTTTCGATTCATTAAACGTTGATAGTACTGCGTCATTTCTGAACATAATATATAAATCAATACAATCATCATTAATGAAACTACATACAAACAAATAATCGATGATAAACGCATTTGATTCATCAGATATTCATTAAAAGTATAAAGATCTAAAAAAATAATAGCTACAAGTGTTATCATAACAAAAAACCAAATATGTTTATTTAATTGAAACTCTTCCTTCAAATACTTTTTTAAATAAAAATATTCTATCAACCATATTCCCTTAGAAATAAAAGTAATCAAATATCCTAAATATCCATCATAAGCATAAACAATATAATATAGTGATTGTTGATTTAATAAAAACATACACAATCCATTAATAAGCAACATATTAACATTCACAAAAATAAGTTTAATTATCTTATTATAAATGTCACCATCATAAAAAAGATGAATATATATTAAGCTTATAATCAATAAGATAATGCCTCCATAACTTATAGCAAAATATTTATTCATCATTAAAGATAAAAAACTCATAAATACTATAAAGAATATTTTATTATACTTTACCTCTTCTCTATTTTTAAAGAATAAATCAAGATACATCACATAAATTAAATTTTCTATCAAAACATAAATAATATCTAAAAATAATTTCATCGTATTTTATATTCCTGATAAGCTTCTTTTACAGAATTTTTATATTTATAACTTAAAGGTAGTTGTATTTCATTTTCTAAAACCACCATCATTTCTTTTAGATTAATGTATTGAACATATCTCATATTTACAAGGATTCCATAAGAAATTGTAATAAAATCATTTTTCTTTATCTTCTTAATAAAATCTTTAAAAGTAGAGCGTATTTTATACTCCTCTCTTCCATGAATTACAATATAATTTTTATCTGTATGTATATATTGTATATCATCATAATATATCGCAACAATTCGATTACCACTTTCTACAATAATTCGATCGTGATCTGATTCTAATTTTTTAAGTAATCTATTCATCTTATTGTGAATATCTTCTTTTAATTTCTTTTTTCTAATAAAATCAAAAATATCATAATCTATGCTTTTATAAACAATATGATCATATTTAGTAATGATGATTCTAATGTATTTACTCATTTGAGTTTCTTTAAAAAACTCAAATGCTGTCATATTTTCCATCTCATAGTCTATATAAACAACATCAAAATAATCAATTTCATCAATCAACAACTTTGCTTCTTGAAAATATGATACTTCAAACATTTCATACTCTTGTAAGCAATTATGTATTTCTTCTAAAAAGTTTTTTTCATCATCTAAAATTGCTACTTTGTACATTATTTCATCTCTTGAACCATTTTTACATAATCCACAATTGTTTTATATGTTCTTCTTGTTTCTTTGTTTTTCATAAACTCTTTTGGCATATAAATATGGTCTTTAGCTTCTGCTTCTCTTTCATCTAATGGAATAGGTGTATTGACAACTCCTAAAATATAATCACATGAAACATTAAAAAATTTAGCCATTTCAGCAACTAAATATATATCTGGGATGGTTCTATTTTGTTCATAAAACTGTATTGTTTTCAATGATACCTTAAATACTTTTGATAATTCCTTTTGTGTCATTCCTTTTTCTAATCTTAAATATTGTAATCTCTCTCCTAACATTATTTTGTCCTCCATAAAAAGATTCTCGTTTGATAAATAAAGAATTGCGATATTCTACTATCTCAAATAGTATTATATACTTTTTAATCAATAACATTCTAGTTAATTTTCCCACTATTTCTTTAATTTTCCCTAATAGTATCAAATTTTATTTTTTTCTATAAAATAAAATTGAAATCAAGAAAGGAAGTATTATATATGAACCACCTTGCTAAGTATCTAACAATGAAAATAATTCCTAGAGAATATGAAAATGATTTAGATCAAATTGAACTTGCAATTTATGGAATGGAAGGATTGTTATGCAACCTTTCTACCCTTTTTGTAGCAATTATTTTATCATTCATTTTTCATACAACTTACGAATTCGTTTTATTCATTTTCTTTTTTATACCATTAAGATTATCCTATAAAAGTTTTCATTGTTCATCATTTCTACAATGTCTTGTCTTTTCAAACATGATCATTCTCTTTGCCTCATATTTTATTAAATATGTTACAAATATCCCTTTTTTAAGATTAATATGTTTGAGTTTAATAGTAGCCAATTACACTTTATCTTTTGAAAAAAACAAAAGACTTCATTGCATAGAAATATTGATTTTATACTTATGCTCTTTTATTGATTCATCTTTACTTGTTATTTACTTGATTTCTTTATTTATTAACACTATTTTAATTTTATTGAAAAGAGGTGAAAATCATGTTTAAAGGATTATTTGATTTATTAGTTGGTTTTGCAGCAGTTTTAGATGTACCTCCTTCATGGTGGATCTTATATGAGCCAAAGAAACCCCAAGCATTAAAAAACAAATAAAAAGATGATAAAAACTATCATCTTTTTATTTTCTATTTTATAATATTCCTATGGAAAAATATTATACAACAGGACAATTTGCGAAAATGGCAGGTGTCACATTAAGGACAATTCGATATTATGATAAAATAGGGCTTTTAAAACCATCGCATATTCTAGATAATGGATATCGTCAATATTGTAATAAAGATTTAATTACTCTTCAAAAGATTCTTGCTTTAAAAGAACTTGGATTTTCACTAGAAGAAATCTATCCTCTTATTATAGATAATGATAAAGATAGTTTTAAAGAATCTTTAAAACTACAAACTTCTTTGATTAACCAAAAAATGAATCATCTTAATAATTTAAAAGCAACCATTAAAAGCACTGAAAAAATTTTAGAACATGATCAAATTTCTTGGGAAAAGATTATTGAACTCATTAATCTCACAAATAATGATGAAAGCATTATTCAACAATATTTCAATAGTCAAAACTTATCTACACGTATTTATCTTCATGATCATTTTTCTATTAATAAGGAAAGTTGGTTTGAATGGCTCTATCATCAAATAGACTTTTCTCATGTTTATCAACTTTTAGAAATTGGTTGTGGAAATGGAAAACTATGGGAAAATAATACCTATAATCTAAGAAATAGAGAGATTTTCTTATCAGATATTAGCGAAGGAATGTTAGAAGATACCAGAAAAAAACTTGGTAATGATTATAACTATATTGTTTTAGATGCTCAAAATATTCCTTTTAAAAATCATTTCTTTGATACGGTGATTGCAAATCATGTTCTCTTTTATCTGCAAGATTTGAATCTTGGTCTTTTGGAAATATCTCGTGTTCTTAAGGATTATGGAATATTCTATTGTACAACTTATGGTAAAAATCATATGAAGGAAATTACTGAAATTGTTCATAATTTTGATTCACGTATTCAACTATCTAATAATAACCTTGTAGAACATTTTGGATTAGAAAATGGAAAAACTCTTTTAAGCCCTTATTTTAAACAAATTGAATTAAAGAGGTATGATGATTATTTAATAGTTGATGACGCTAAAGCGTTAATGAACTATATAATGAGTTGTCATGGCAATCAAAAAGAATATTTAGGATATCGTTTAAAAGAATTTCAAGCTCACCTTGAAAAAATCATTGATGAAAATAATGGAATTAAAATTACTAAAGATTGTGGTTTATTTATTTGTAGAAAGTAGTCATACTTTAAGTGTGACACTTTTTTTATTGATAAAATGAAGAAATTTTATATTTTATATTGACACTTACGTAACGTCATGGTTTATTGTTTAGGAGTAAACAAAAGGAGGTACTTCTATGAAAGGTATCGTATTAGCAGGAGGATCTGGAACAAGACTTTATCCTCTAACACAAGTAACAAGTAAACAATTATTGCCAATTTATGACAAACCAATGATTTATTATCCTTTGAGTATTTTAATGGATGCAGGAATTAAAGATATTTTAATTATTTCTACACCTGATGATACTCCTCGTTTTAAAGAATTATTAGGTGATGGACATCAATTTGGTATTTCACTTCAATATAAAGTGCAACCATCTCCTGATGGATTAGCTCAAGCCTTTATTTTAGGTGAAGAATTTATTGATGGTGAAGCCTGTGCCATGATTTTAGGAGATAATATCTTCCATGGTCATGGTTTATCAAAACGTTTAAGAAGAGCCGCAAATAAAGAAGATGGTGCTACTGTTTTTGGATATTATGTTGATGATCCTGAAAGATTTGGTGTTGTTGAATTTGATGAAAATGGAAAAGCTATTTCATTAGAAGAAAAACCAGCTCAACCTAAATCAAATTATGCTGTCACTGGTTTATATTTCTATGATAAACATGTTGTAGAATACGCAAAACAAATCAAACCATCTGCACGTGGTGAATTAGAAATCACTGACTTAAATAAAATCTATCTTGAAAAAGGTAATTTAGATGTTGAATTATTAGGTCAAGGATTTACATGGTTAGATACAGGAACTCATGAAAGTTTAGTAGATGCAACTAACTTTGTGAAAACTGTTGAAACTCATCAAAACAGAAAAATCGCTTGCCTTGAAGAAATTGCTTATAACAACGGATGGATTTCTAAAGATGAATTAAATACAGCATATGAACTTTATAAAAAGAATCAATATGGTAAGTATTTAAAAGATGTAATGGATGGAAAATTTATAGATCAATAAAAAGGAAGTAAAAAAGATGAAAGTTATTGAAACAAAAATTCCAGGTGTTTTAATTGTAGAAACAGATGTTTTTGGAGATCACCGTGGATACTTTACAGAAACTTATTCAAAACCTAAATATGAAAAATTAGGTATTACTGTTGATTTTGTACAAGACAATATGTCTTTTAGTGCACAAAAAGGAACTTTACGTGGTTTACATTGGCAAAACCCACCTTATGCACAATCTAAATTAGTATCTTGTACTAAAGGAAAAGTTATTGATGTTGCAGTAGATATTAGAAAAGGAAGTCCAACATTTGGTGAATGGGTTTCTGTTGAATTAAGCGCTGAAAATCATCGCCAATTCTTTATTCCACAAGGATTTGCCCATGGATTCTTAACTTTAACAGATGATGTTGAATTTAGATATAAAGTAGATAATGTGTATAATAAAGAATCTGAAGGTGGTATGCGTTATGATGATCCAACAGCTAATGTTGATTGGGGATCATTATTAAATGGTATTGAACCTGTTTTAAGTGAAAAAGATCAAACAGGACCAACTTTAGAAAATTCAAATAATCAATTTGTATACGAAGGAGATAAATAAATGAAAATTTTAGTAACAGGTGGTGCAGGTTTCATTGGTGGAAACTTTGTACATTATATGGTTAATAAATATCCAGAAGATATGATCGTTAACTTAGATAAATTAACTTATGCAGGTAACTTAGAAACTTGTAAACCAGTTGAAGGTAAACCAAATTATAAATTCGTTAAAGGTGATATCGCTGATAGAGAATTTATCTTTGATTTATTCAAAAAAGAAAAATTTGATGTTGTTGTTAACTTTGCAGCTGAATCACATGTAGATAGAAGTATTGAAGATCCTGAAATCTTTGTTAAAACAAATGTTATGGGAACAACTACTTTATTAGATGCATGTAATGAATTTGGTATTAAAAGATATCATCAAGTATCTACTGATGAAGTTTATGGTGATTTACCATTAGATAGACCTGATCTATTCTTTACAGAAGAAACACCATTACACACATCTAGTCCATATAGTTCATCAAAAGCTTCTGCAGATTTATTCGTATTAGCTTATCATAGAACTTTTGGATTACCAGTAACTATTTCAAGATGTTCAAATAACTATGGTCCTTACCATTTCCCAGAAAAATTAATTCCATTAATTATTTCTAGAGCATTAAATGATGAAGAATTACCCGTATACGGTACAGGGGAAAACGTACGTGATTGGTTACATGTTTATGATCACTGTGTTGCAATCGACTTAATCATTAGAAAAGGTCGTGTGGGAGAAGTTTATAATGTTGGTGGACATAACGAAAGAACTAACTTAGAAGTTGTTAAAACAATCTTAAAAGCTTTAGGTAAACCTGAATCATTAATCAAATTTGTTTCTGATAGAAAAGGTCATGATATGAGATATGCAATCGATCCAACTAAATTAGAAACTGAATTAGGATGGAAACCAAAATATACATTTGATACAGGTATTCCTCAAACAATTGATTGGTATTTAAATAACAAAGAATGGTGGGAAAACATCATTTCTGGTGAATATAAAAACTATTTCCAAAACATGTATGTAGATAAAGGAAGAGTTGAAGAATAAAAAACAAATGGATCTCGTCATGAGATCCATTTTTAATTAAACTGATATATATTTTTATCTAAATATTCACTACTTTTTTGTACTTCTTCATTAATATAATCTTGACCATATTTTTCAATAATCGTTGGTAATTCAGAAAATAGATTCGTACCTAGTGCTAACTTATTCCCTTCTATATTGAATCCCATTGCAGCCAATGTTGTAGGATACATATCCATATGTGTAAATTGTCTATTTTTTATTTGATCAGTCGTCACTTTAGAATTAATAAAACAATTGTATGTCGTTCTTTGGTAATCTGACGGAACATCATTAACATATTGTTGTGCCATTGTTGGATGATCACCAACTAAAACAATGGTTGTATTTTCATACCAAGATTGACTTTTACACCAATCAATAAAACTATTAATAAGTTTTGATTGACATGCATATATATTTTCATATCTATTTTCATATGTATTAGGGCAATATTTACATAGAAACCCCTTAGGCATATGACAATCTATAGTTGCCATCGTAAAATTGAATTTACCTGTTTGTGCAAGCTGCGTAATCTCATTCTTAGCTAATTCGAATAATTTATAATCGTCTAATCCCCATTGATTAAGTTCATTACTTTTAAATGAATATTCCTGTTTTAACGAATTAATATCACATATTTTATCAAATCCATGCTGTAAAAATAATTTATCTGTCCCAGCAAATTCTTTTTGAGAACCAATCATAAGTTCTTGTATATATCCGTTTTCATTTAAAATATCTCCAATTGTTTTAGCACCTGGCATAAATCGATTTTGTTGATCCATATCATTAGCAACTTCAACTTTTAAAGGTAATCCTGTAAATTGTGATGTCATGGATGCAATCGTCCAAGTTGTACCTGTAAAAGGTAATGCTCCACCTAGTTGATCAGTATTAGAAAAATTAGTATTTTGTTTCGCTAATTCAGTTAATTCAGGTAAACAGTTAACATTCTTGATACCACCATTTTCAGTATCTAAAAAAGTATTTTCAAATGATTCTAAATAAATATAAATAAGATTATTTGTATTATCTCCATTAATTTTAACATCTTTGGGATTCTGATAGATAATTGTACTATCTCCTATATATTCAGTATTTTTCTTTTTATGTACTTTCTTTTTTTTGTTATAAATTGTTGTTTTTTGAGATTGATAATTGAAATAAGCAGTAACATTATAACGGTTATTTGTATATAATAAACTTAATATCAATGTTATTACAATCAATAGAGAGCCCATGCACTTTAAATATTTGAAAGCTTTAGATGAACATTTTCTACGTAGATATAAAACACCAAAAATAAAAAGAATACTTAAAACAAATGATACAACAATTACTCTAATGATATAAGAAAAAATAACTGATGTATCTGTTCCACTCGTTGGTGATAAAAAAGTGAATAATATTTCTTGAAACTTTACATTTCCAAAATTATTATAAATCCAAATATTCGAGTTCAATAAAAGGATATTAATAAAAATAATTATTGTAAAAACTGTAAGTAAAATCTTATTTTTTTTCTTCAACCGGATCACCTCACATTTATATATAAAAAAAGAAGGAACTGGCAACGAGCTATTTTCGCACAATGTACTATCTTCGCCG
>NZ_JAJDKB010000073.1:0-8630 GCF_020589955.1 Faecalibacillus sp. TM498 | reverse complement strand
TAGTGGTGTATTCCCTACTAGGTCTAAAAAACTGTTTTTTACTTTGCTCATATTTTTATTTCTCCTTATTCCTATAGATTTACTATGTTTTATAGGATATACCTACTTACTTTAAGTGTCAACAAATATGATAATAAAAAAAGACCAACAAATGTTGGTCCTGAATTATTAAGCATTTAAAGCTTTTTTAGCTGTTTCAACGATAGCTGTGAAACCTTCTGGATCGCAGATTGCGATTTCAGATAACATTTTTCTGTTGATTTCAACGTTAGCTAATTTTAAACCGTGCATTAATTTAGAATATGAGATATCATTCATTCTAGCTGCAGCGTTAATACGTGCAATCCATAATTTTCTCATATTTCTTTTTAAGTTTCTTCTATCTCTATAAGCATATGCCATTGAGTGCATTACTTGTTCATGAGCAGTTTTATATAATTTATGTTTAGCTCCAAAATATCCTTTGGCTAATTTAATAACTTTTTTTCTTCTATGTCTAGTTGTATATCCACCTTTAACTCTTGCCATTGTGTATTCCTCCTGTATTTATTTTTAACTAAAATTATTTAGGTAATCTTGATTTAATTCTCTTGTAATCTGAAGCACTTACAACTGTAGCTTTTGCTAAGTGTTTCTTTTGTTTATGAGTTTTATTGTGTGATAAGTGTGAAATGTAAGCATGGCTACGTTTTAATTTTCCACTACCTGTTCTTTTTAAACGTTTTTTTAATCCGCTATGTGTTTTAATTTTTGGCATAATTGTTTCCTCCATTAATTATTTTTTCTTTTTTGGTGCTAATATAGCTGTTAAAGTACGTCCTTCTAATTTTGCTGGTTTTTCAATTTGACCAACTTCTGCACATTCTTCAACAAAGTCATCAATAACTTTTTTACCCAAATCAACGTGTGCAAGTTGTCTACCTCTAAATCTGATTGCAACTTTAACTTTGTTTCCTTCTTCTAACCATTTTAATGTTCTTTTTAATTTAACATTTTTATCATGAGTATCAATAGTTACTGATAATTGAGTTTCCTTTAAAGTTACCACTTTAGAGTTTTTCTTCATTTCTCTTGCTTTCTTTTGTTGTTCAAAACGATATTTACCAAAGTCCATAATACGACAAACTGGTGGTTTTGCATTAGGTGCAACACAAACTAAGTCTAAATTTGCATCATAAGCAATATCCAACGCTTCTCTACTACTTTTTACTCCTAATTGATCACCGTTTTGATCAATAACCAACACTTCCTTAAAACGAACTCTTTCGTTTACTAAATCATCAGGTTGTTTTGGTTTTCTGTTATCAAATCTGCTAATAAAAGCCACCTCCAATTATTATAGTTGAAATAAAAAGTGAGCACACTGAGTACCCACCATTGACATTAAGATTAAATCTTAGTGACATTTGCCTATCGACAAAATCAATCAGGCGAGAAGTAGGCACTTCTTCTTTCCACTACTTTTTATTGCACGTAGATATTACCATCATATGCCACTCATGTCAATAAAATTATTGATTATTTCAAGATTTTTTATTTTGGATTTAATACTGTTTCTAATTGATATTCATTATTAACTTTATTAACTATAATTGCACTGGCATTTTGTGGAAAATCAAGTTTTTGATTTTTTAATAATGTTTTAATAAATGCATATAAAGAACATCCATGACCTACCATTAAAATCGTATCATCATCTTGAAATTTCTTTTCTATATCATTTAATAATTCAAAATGTCTTTGAATTACATCTTCAACATTTTCACCTTCATATCCAGTATAATCCATTTGTAAATCATCTAACCAATTAGAAGATTCTAATTGAAGTTTATCTACAAATAAACAAGGTAATCCTTCTAAAAGACCAAAATTCACTTCTTTTAAACGATCATCTTCATTTAATAAAACAGAATGATTTTTTAAAATTATTTGTGCTGTATATTTTGCTCGTAATATTGGAGAAGTATAAGCAGCATCTATTTTATAATCCTTTAACTGTTCTGCCATATTTTCTATTTCTTTTATTCCTTGCTTTGTAAGAGGTGAATCACACCATCCTTGTTTAAGCTGTATTTCATTAAAATGTGTCTTTCCATGTCTAACAAATATGTATTTCATAAATACCTCCTTTAAAAAGCAGGTCAATCGACCTGCTATGATTTTAAGATTGGTTTTAATGCTTTGTAGATAGCTAGTGAAACAATTGCCCCTAGAATAGCTTCTAAAATACCATTTGTAGAAACAACTCCTAATAATACCGTTACTAAAGTAGAGTATTGCACTCCTACCGCACTCGCATATGCTTCACCAAAAAATATGTATATTCCTGATAAAACAAGCACTGTGTTTGTAATAGCTCCTGTTAAAGCACCTACAACAACACCTAAGTTTTCACGATTATTCTTTTTTATGATTTCAAAAACGAATCCAGCTAAATAGCCAAGTAAAATTCTAGGAACAAAAGCAATCAAAAGACTTTTGTAATTTCCTGACATTGTGCCTATTGTCACAAATGGGGAAAAACAAAAAGATGTAATGCCTGGTTGAATCGTTGCTTTAATTAAACTTGTTAATCCAAAAACAAAGCCCAACTCAGCTCCTGCTTTTTTTCCTAATACGATTCCTGCAATAATGACAGGAATGTGCATTGTTGTGGCATTTAATGGTCCAATTGGAATATATCTAAGGGGTGTCACAACAAGAATGATTTCAATTGCTAAAAATAAAGCCATTGAAGTCATGTACTGTGTCTTTTTCGACTTCATATAATCCTCCTACTGTCGCTCATAAAAGATGCAACGTTTTTATGGTATTCGCTATTTCAAATGTCTTAATAAGAGTCTTATAGATCTCTTTTAATATCAAAATATACGAACGAGAAAATTATATGCTTTTTCGATTATTTTTTCAAATCTTGATAAGCTAATAAACCATATCCACTCTTAGCTTTTTTAATCGCTCTTTGAATACATTTAGAAATGACTTCAACAGCTAAAATACCAACAGCATCAACCATTCCATCAACTTCATTTGTACTTAATACAAAAATTGTATCACCATCGCTCATTGTATGAACTGGATCAATACTTTTAGCGTAGCCATTATGACTAATTCCAGCAATCTTTGTACATTGTGCTTTAGTCAGTTTGACATTCGTTACAATACATCCAATGGTTGTATTACCATCCGGTAATTTTCTAAGTTGATCCATTTTATCTAAAATAATTTGACTAGCCGAAACACATTTTTTATCAATATTAACACCTGCCAATATTTCTTGCGTTTGATAATCAATGACATTTCCACAGGCATTGACAGCAACGATCCCTGCTACTTGAACATTTCCAACTTGTACACCATATGTTCCAATGCCACCTTTCATGGCATGTTCAAATCCTAAAAGTTTACCAACACTAGCACCACAACCAGCGCCATAATTTCCTTCTTTAATCAAATCATTTTCACTATCTTGACAAGCCTTATACCCCATTTCTTTATCTGGCCTTATGTGAGGATTTCCCACCGATAAATCAAATAATGAAGCACCACATACAATTGGTACTCTTGCTACAGACATATCAAAACCAACACCATGTTCTTCAAGATATTGCATGGCACCACTAGCTGCGTCTAAACCAAAAGCACTCCCACCACTTAACATAACAGCATGAATTTGTTGAACCATATTAATTGGATTTAATAAATCTGTTTCTCTTGTAGCAGGACCTCCACCACGAACATCTACACCGGCTGTCGCTCCATTTTCTACAATAACAACACTACATCCTGTAGCTGCTTCTTGATTTTCATATTGTCCTACTTTTACACCTTTAATATCCGTTAATTTTATTTCTTTCATCATCTTTTTCCTCTTTTTTATCATTATACTAAAAAAGTAGAAAAAAGCTTTAAACTTTTTTCTACCAACTCATTTGTAATATTTCATCACTATGATCTTTTAATTGTTTTAATCCTTTGTATTCTTTTGTTATTTGATGATCCTTTATATAAAGTAATGTAGCTGATTTAACTTTTTGATTTTCAATAACTACTTCTTTATCCTTTATTTTCACAAAATAAACATTACTTACTGCCTTATTAAGACGAGCTATCCCATTTTTAGAATCCATGCTTTCTTGATCATCCATTGAATAAAAATAAACCCAATATTGATTAAATTCCTTTACTTTTAAAACTTCACTTGTTTTTAAATGATTATAACTTTTATAAGGATTTCTTTTTTGCATATTATAAAAAACAGTTCCTAGACACACAATTAAAACAACACCAATCATTATTACCTTTTTCTTCATCTTCTTTTCCTCCTTATCTATACTTTAATCCTATTCTTTTAAATAAATAGCAAAGAGGCACCAACAACCATCAACCTGTCCCCAACAACAAAATCCAAATAAAAAAACTATGTTATAATACACGTACAGGAGGAAGTTATGAAAATTACTGTTGGAAAAATAAAGAAAAGAAAAATCATCTTATTAAACTTTGTTATTTTACTTTTTGTTGTTTGGTGGTTAGGTGTTTTCTTTATCATGTATAAACATTTTTATGAAAGAATAATGTTTTTTGGTGTTCTTATTATTATATTATTATTGATTTATAGTTTCGTACTACCAGGAATAGTTTTCGCTAATACCATGTGGGAAGTCGATCAAAAATATTTAAGATACATTTATTTTGATAAAAATTTAGATAAAGCAAGGTATCTTTATTCTTTTCTTTTTAAAAATAAATATCCTAGATATCAAATCAATTTAAAACTTTCACAAATTGATTTTGTACAAATCTCTTATTATCGTTATTCTTTTTATCCATCAAAATATTTAGTAAATGGTTCTGGAAATAAAATTGTGTTTAAATTTAATATGTTGGATGGTTCTCAATATATTATTGAAAATTTAGTAAGTTCTGATAAAGAAACTTTTAGTAAAGGCATTGAACTCATGAAAAAAAATGGTGTACGTTTTGTTGATTCTTATCATTTATTGGATATCATACGTTCAAATAAAAATCTTGATCAATATATTGTAGCTATTGAAAAGGAGAAAAAACATGATTAGAATTTCTCTTATTTCAAAGCATTACCAACAAATAGAACCACTTATTCAACAATTCTTTGATGATTTACAAATAGAATACAAACTTACAAATTATACACATCAAACAGTTCAAGATATTTATTTTGTAGAAATAGAAAAAAAGAATGATTTAAATATTTTAAATCATCTTAAAAAATTAAATAGTACTCTGATCTATATTATTGGACCTAAAGATTTTGATCTTGTAAGTATTTGTTTACAAATGCAAACACATCTTTATTTCATTAATAATGAATTAGAAAAACAATTTATTCATTATCATGATTTTATTCAAAAACAAATTCAAAAAAACTTTCAATATTATCTTTATCAAAGAAATGGAATTACTTCAAAAATAAGATTATCACAAATCTATTATATCGAATCACTTAGACATCAAATTATTATTCATTCTATTAATGGAGAAATGATTGAAAGAAAAACATTAAGTCAATTTAATAAAGAAATACAATCTCTTGATTTTATTCAAATTCATAAATCATACATTATTAACAAAAGATTTATTCAAGAAATAAAAAATCAAGAAGTTATTTTAAAAGAACAAACACATCTTCCTATTGGAAGAAGCTATAAAGAAAGTTTAAAGGAACAAAATTAATGTTCCTTTTTTTATAAAATAAAAACCCTCACTTACTAGTGAAGGACTACTACTTACAACCCAATCACTTTTATCCCGCATACTGGTCAGCGGTATACTTATTTCTCGTCCAATTTTATTAAGAAAAATAGTTATTGTAAACAATATTATTTAACACTACCCATTCTTATAAATCAAATAATTATCTTTCTTTTTAAATCCAAGATGTAAATACATGTTCATTCCCTCTTTTGAACTATTCAAACAAATCATTCCAACATCTTTTTGATAATTTTCAATAAGATATTCTACCATATATCTACCAATCCCTAAATGTCGATAATTTTCATCTATCCAAACATTCGTTATTTGTCCAACTTTTCCTTTGGGATTTTCATTACTTGGAAGTATATCATAATAGTAAATTGTAGCTGTTGAAATAATTTGATTTAAATGATAGCCCACTAATGTATGACATTCATCTTTTAACATTTTTTCTTTATAAAAAACTCTTATGTTTTCTATTGTAGAATGTGTTATTTTTTGATTAGAAAACATTTTTAAATCTTTTATTCTTAACTCTACTAATAATTCTAAATCATCTACACCTAGTACTTTATATTCTATTTCTTTCATATGCTTTTTCCTTTGTTTTATTATAACAAAATCTTTTACCTATTTTTAACAATTTCCTTAGTTTTTATTGATAGAAATATCATTCTTCTTTCTATATATTCTAAAAAGAATAGAGGATAGATAAATGAAATTAAACGAAAAGAAAATCAATGATTTTTTTAAAATAATTAATGAAAAGAAAATAAAAAGTGTTTTTCAACCTATTATTTCCTTAAAAACAGGAGAGATAGTATCTTTTGAAGCCTTAAGCCGTATTACTTTAGAATCATGTACTCTTAATATTGAAGAATTATTTAAGATAGCTAATACAATTGAACAATCATGGAAGTTAGATCAACTTTGTCGTAAATGTGCTATTAAGGCAAGTCAACAAATGCCATCAGGCAAAAAGTTATTTATTAATGTAGATGCTAATATTTTATTAGATTCAGATTTTGTTCAGGGGTTTACAAAAGAATATTTAAAAAAATATCATTTAGATTCTAATAATATTGTCTTTGAATTATCGGAAACAACATCTATTGAAGATAAACACTTATTTAAACAAGCCGTTAGACATTATCGTAGCCAAGGTTTTGAAATTGCTATTGATGATGTTGGTTCAGGTTATTCTAATTTAAATAGAATCAATCATACACAACCTGAATATATCAAACTAGATAAAGAACTTATTCGAGATATTCATTTAAATAGAGATAAGCGTACGATGGTAGAAGTCATGGTCAACTATTGTAAAGCTACGCATTATAAATTAATTGTTGAAGGTATTGAAACAAAGGAAGAACTTGAATGTTTAATTCAATTAGGTGTTGAATATGGTCAAGGTTATTATTTAAAGAAACCTGTTGATAATTTTGATGATCTTTTACCTGATATCAAAGAAACTATCAAAAAATTATACAACAAATATAAGAAAACATTAGATATTCCTACAATAGATTCTCTTTGTCATTTCCCTTGTACATTAAAAACTTATCAAAATATAAATAATGCTTATCAAATTTTTGAAGAAAATAATACCACTCAAAGAATTTATGTTATTAATGATGAAGGACATTATTTAGGTTATTTAAAAAGAGAAAATATGCTTTGTAATTTAGATGCAGCTGAATCAAATCTTTTTAAAGACTCTCTAATTGTTCCTTCCCATTTACCTATTAAAAATGTTTGTCAACTTTATCTTGAAAATGAAAGTTCACATTTTTATGAAGATATTATTGTTTTAAAGAATCAATGTTTTTATGGTATTGTCACTATTAAAGATTTATTAAAATATTTGATAAAATAGATAATATGCACTTTCCTCTATTAAGTACAACTTAATAAAGGGTTTTACTATGTTCTATAACATGTTATAATAATAGAAATATTTTAATAAAAGGAGATTATATTATGTCAATTAAATTAATTAAAGCGTCATATGAATATCAAGATTTAATTGTTGATATGTTGAAGGAGTGGATTGATTATAATAATAATCATCCTGAAGCTAATACTTCTCCATCTTCTATTTTTAAAAATGATTATCATAATTTTGATTATTATATTAATAATCTTGATTTAAAAAATCCAAAACCTGGTTTGGTAGAAGATTCAACATTTTTCGCCTTAGATGTAGAAAGAAATAAAATGGTTGGAGCCATCAATATTCGTCATAAACTTAATGATTATTTATTAAATTACGGTGGCCATATTGGTGATGGAGTAAGACCAAGTGAAAGAAAAAAAGGTTATGCAACTAAAATCATCGGTTTAGCTTTAAAAGAATGTCAAAAGTTAAATATTGATAAAGCACTTCTTGTTTGTGATAAGGATAATATTGGTTCTGCAAAATCAATTAAAAACAATGGTGCTATTTTAGAAAATGAAATTGTTAAAGACGGAAAATTAATTCAAAGATATTGGATAGAAATTAAATAAGGGTTCAGCTAAACCCTTTTTTTGTTATAATATCCTATATTTGTCCATAAAGAAATCATTACGTAATAATGATTTCTTCATAACACCAGGCAACCCAACCAAGACAAGGTTTAATATTCATTTTCGAAACCTTAAAACTTCTTACTTCATACCTCTTTTCATTTGCTCACTTGATAAAGTTTTCAGAGGATATTCATTGATCATTTACCAAATGTTGCCGTAAAGCTCCCAGCTTTAGCTATGGAGATATAAGGCAACTTTTTTAAGCTTTTATCAATAATATATATCATTAGATAGCTTTTGGTAGTATAATATATTCATGAAGTACAAATCGAATAATAATGTGACCTATTCCTGCAAATATCATGTTGTATTCTGTC